>JAJFHK010000074.1 GCA_021775655.1 Filomicrobium sp.
GTCACGATGCGTTTGCGAAGGTCCGGATCGAGTGGCTTGGTCATGGATGCTGGCCCCCTCGCCCAGCATCCATGTTGAATCACTGTTCGCGACCGATGGGAATCCCCCAACCGAGTCCGTCAAACATGAACACGCTCTAAGGCAAACCTAACTTCGCGGTAAACCGAAACTTCGTGCCGTGTCTTGGCCCAGCAACCCTCCCACTCACTTCGTTTCCATTCCAACCGGCACGCCGGGTTCGCGTTTGGCGCGGCGGATGGTGACGAAGGTTTTGGCGCTGGCGACGTTGGGGGCGGCGGTGAGGGTGTCGAGTACGAAGTCCTGAAAGCTTGCCATGTCGGGGGCCACGCATTTGAGGATGTAGTCGCTTTCGCCTGACAGCATGTGTGCTTCGCGCACGACCGGCCAGCCGAGCACAAGATCCTCGAAGGCCCGCAAATTGGCTTCGGCCTGATTATGCAGGCGGACCATCGCATAGGCGGTCAGCGTGAAGCCAAGTGCCGCTTCGTCGAGGAGTGCGGTATAGCCTTCGATCAGACCTGCTTCTTCGAGGCCACGTACGCGCCTCAGGCTAGCTGGCGGTGATAATCCTACCCTCTTGGCAAGTAGCACATTGGTGAGCCCGCCATCTGCCTGCAGCTCTTTCAGGATGCGCCAGTCGGTCTGGTCGAGGCTAAGGCCCATTGCGTCTCCAAGTCGAATTATCGGTTCGGGGCGTGGTCGCCGAATGGCCTGTGCTCATCGCGCGCGTTGCGCAACTTATGGCAAGTCAAATGCCATATTTGTGCAATAATCATAACATGCTGATGATCCTCTGTCGCGCTGCGAAATGCTCAAGGACAAGTTGCCCCGTGGTCTCGACAATTCCTGCACGCCAAGTCACAAAGCACCCCATGAACGCACCATCTCCCAACACCCCTCGCGCGCTTGAGGGCGCAAGTGCCTGGATCATCACCGACGGCAAGGCGGGGATGCTGGTGCAGGCGCGCGGCGTCGCGGATGCGCTCGGCCTCGATTATTTAGAAAAAGTTGTGCAGCCCAAAGCCCTTTGGGCAGCTCTTGCTCCCTTTGGGCCGGTGGGTCCGTCCGAACGTCTGGGCCGGCCAGGGAGTGATTTCGCGCCGCCTTGGCCCGACGTCGTCATCGCAACGGGGCGGGCAAGCATCCCCTATGTGCGCGCCATCCGGCGCAAGGCCGGTCCGCGCACCTATACGATCGTTCTTCAAGATCCCAAGACAGGGGCCAACACTGCCGACCTGATTTGGGTGCCCGAACATGACCGCCGACGCGGCGCCAACGTCATCACAACGCCAACTGCGCCGCATTCGTTTTCGCAGAAGCGCCTTGCCGCATTGCGCGCTTCGCCAGCGGAAGACATTGCAGCATTAGCCGGCCCTCGAATTACCGTTGTGCTGGGCGGCAAGAACGGCGTCTATAAATTCACTGAGGCCGATGATGACCGTCTGCAGGAGAGCCTTTCTTCGCTCGCGCAGCTTGGTGCAAGCTTCATGATTACATCGTCGCGACGCACCCATAAGCGGCTCATCGCAGCAGCCGAGGCAGCGACGCGAGAGGCGCCGCGTATTCTTTGGACCGGAGAGGGCAATAACCCTTATCCCGGCTTTCTTGCTTCAGCCGATGCGCTGATCGTTACAGCCGACTCGGTCAACATGTGCGGGGAAGCGTGTGCTACTGGTCGTCCTGTGTACATCTTCACGCCGTCGGGCGGCTCGGCGAAGTTCACCCGTTTTCACGAGGCGTTGGCGGCTTCGGGGGCGGTCAGGGCGCTTCCGGACCGCTTTACCACGCTTGTTTCCTGGGACTATTCGCCGCTCGACGCAGCCGTATCAATTGCCGCTGAGATCGAGCAGCGTTATGCGCGCCGGAGCCGAATGGTTCCAGGATTATCGCGCTCGACCTGACGAGTTGACGAACAGGCGCTAAACTGGCCCAGACTGAGGGCAGAATAACCGTACCACCGAGGACTGAAGTCATGGCCCATCTCAATCTTGAAAAACTGCGCTCCGCCGAGGTCGCGACTGAACCCTACATGTTTACGCTTCTCCCGGGGTTCCTTTCGCCCGGCAGCGTGAGCGCAATCAACGCGACGTATCCTAATATCGAAAAGGGCGGCTCGTATCCGATCGAGAGTCTTGAATCCAATATGACCATCAAGGAAGTGATCGACGAACTTGATGGTCCTGAATTCGAACAGGTGATCGCTGAGAAATTCGGCGTTGAACTGCAAGGCCGACCGAAGATGTATTCTCTGCGCGGTTATACGCGCTCCAAGGACGGGCGCATCCACACCGATTCCAAAGACAAGATCATTACCGTTTTACTCTACCTCAACGAGAATTGGAATCAGGACGGTGGGCGCTTGCGCATTTTGAACAATGGCAACAACGTTGACGACTACGTCATGGAGGTGCCTCCCGACAACGGCACGCTGCTGGTCTTCAAACGTTCGGACAACTCCTGGCACGGACACCATCCCTTCGACGGGCAGCGACGCTCGTTGCAGATGAACTGGATGACTTCGGAAGGCTCAAAGGGCTGGCACAAGGTTCGCCACAAGATATCGGCGGCCGTGAAGAAGCTCACGAATGCCGGGTAGCACCTTTTAAGGTGTCGTCAACACGCCAACGACGGCACCGGTCATTAATGTCGCCAACGTACCCGAAATGATCGTGCGCATGCCTAGGCCCATGAGTTCCTTGCGGCGCTCGGGCACCATTGTTGTTAATCCGCCGAGCATGATCGCCAATGAACCGAAGTTGGCAAATCCGCACAGTGCATATGTCATGACTAGTCTTGAACGCTCGCTCATCGCTTCAGCCGGAAGCTTTGACAGCTCCAAGTATGCCAGGAACTCATTGAGGACCGTCTTGACCCCCATCAACGAGCCTGCGGTTGGAGCGTCCTCCCAGGGAATGCCGACGAGGAAGACGAGCGGTGCGAAGATCCATCCAAGGATGCGTTCCAAGGCCAGCGGTGCGCCCGCGACATCCGGAAGAAGGGTGAGCGCCTGATTTACGATACTGACGAGAGCAATGAACACGATCAGTAAAGCGAGGATATTCAGATAGAGCGAGAGCCCGGCGGCTGTACCTGTTGTAATGGCATCCATTGTGGAGTGGGCACGGTCGGCCTCCAACCCAACTGTGCCCGTGTCCCCACTGTCATCGCGGGTGCCGGGCTCGGGCGGGACCATAATCCATGCAATCAGGATCGCGGCCGGAGCGGAAATGACGGAGGCTGTCACTAGGTGGCCGACCGCGCCCTCCATCGTGCCGGCAAGAAAGCCCGCGTAAACGACAAGCACCGTTCCGGCTATGGTCGCCATGCCCGTCGTCATCACCATGAACAATTCCGAGCGCGTTAGCTTTGCCAGATATGGGCGGACGAGGAGTGGAGCTTCGACCATGCCGACAAATATATTTGCCGCCGTCGAAACACCAACAGCGCCGCTGATCCCGAACGCCCTGCGCAATACCCAGGAAAAGGCCGCGACGACGGCTTGCAGAACGCCCCAATGGAAGAGCAACGCCGACAGTGCACTCATCAGCAGGATGATCGGCAGCGCCTGAAATGCTAAGATGAAACTCGCGCCTGGAAAGGTTTCTGCAAATGGCAAGGCACCGCCGCCAAGGTAACCGAAGACGATGCTGGTGCCAGCTTTTGAAGCCTTGTCGAGCGCCAGGAATGCATCGTTGAGCCAAACGAACAGCGTTGCAGACCCCGGCACTTTGAGGAGCAACAGCGCCACTGCAAACTGCAGTGCGAGACCTGCCGCGACGACGCGGGCCGAGAGGGCACTCCGATTTTCGCTGAGGATCCAAGCAATCAATGGCAAGGCGATCAAGCCCAGCGCACTTTGGAGTTGTAGACTCATGTGTTCCCCTCGCTCAAATGGCCCGGCCCCTGTCTAGTCGGATGTTTTAGGGGAGTCCATTCAGGCGAGTTTGGGGGAGTGGCCGGCTGCGAGCCGCATTGGCTGATAGCTGCCGTAAGTAATTGAACGCCACAACCATTCCAGCGGCCCAAAGCGGTAGTGACGCAGCCACAAATTGCTGGTGGCCAGTTGGATGGCGATTACTGCAATGAACACCCATACTAGTTCGTAGCGCTCCAGGTAGCCGTAATAGCCAAGGCCGAACCCATAAAAAAACAGAACGGATAACACCGTCTGGCCGACGTAGTTAGTCAGCGCCATCCGGCCCACCGGAGCTAGGTAACTCGCAATGCGCTTTACAAATCCGAGTCGAACAAGAACGCCGAACAGTCCAATGTAACCCAAGGTAACGAACATGCGGCCAATGTTATATGGCATCATAAGTAGCGGATCGCGGGCTTCAGAATTAAAGCCAACTCGCCAGATTTCATAACACTCCACGGCATGTAACATTCCGCCTGCCACAAATCCCACGGCCGCTAACACAAGATAGAATTGCAGCGACCGCTGGCCTGTCAATACACCGAGTTTGAACAGTGCCATGCCGAGCAGCATCATGCCTCCCACATCGTAGAAATGGTCGGAGTACATTTTGGAGGATTGTTCTTCTACGACGAGAGGAGCTTGCGACTGGAAGATGCCCGAATAGCCCGAGCGGTACGTGTCGAAGTCTGTCTGGAATTCCGTGAGACTTGTTGTACGAAACTGTTCACGGGCTTCTGAATTCGGCTGCAGGCTTTGAATGCGCTGTTCTTCATTGGCCTGCAACTCTTCAATGTTTGCATTGAAGGTGTTCAGGTCGGATATAACGAAGAGGGTGAGCGCTATCACGATAAGTGTAGAACCCTTGAGATTGCGTAACGGGAATAGAAACATGCCCAATAGCCCGTAAGCATACAGAAGGTCCCATTGCCCCAGTAGAACGAAAGAGTGTGCGAGGCCGAATGCAATCAGAGTGAGGCAGCGCCTATAATAGCGGTCGACAACACGAATACCGTCCTTTGACTCCAGCTTTGCCTCATTGAGAAAAATCAGCGTACTGGCCCCGAACAGAACGGAGAACAGTCCACGCATTGCGCCTTCCACGAATACTTCGCTGAAGGCCCAGAGACCTACGTTCAGTCCCCTCGCCTCACCAAACAATTCTGGAAGCGAATAACCGCCCTGCGGATACGCGAAAATTACAACGTTGATCCAATAGATGCCGATCAGCGCGAAGCCGCGCAGGACATCAATTTCAACGATCCGGAGATCAGGAGCAGCATCGAGCCGCGGCTGTGGAGTTGTCATCCGTGCGACAGACCTCAGGGGCTTAGTTGGACACCTGCCAGTACGGCACGGCTGCGCTTTTTTAGGCGCGACCGAAGCCAGCCGGGCTAACCGGAACGACCGAAGCCCGAGGTCGTGCGGTCAGAATCGGACGGCGTCTCGCCAGACGCGTGGAGCGTCCCATATTCTTATTCTCGAGGATGTCAATCGCCTTTTTTGCCCCGGCCACAGACAGATCCGGATCACTGCTGCGGCTTACGCAACCACGATTGCCCCTCCTTATTCAGGATCTCAACCGTCTCACGGTAATAGGCCTCAGCACGCTCGTGGGATGGGCCGATGCAAACAACTCCAAGTTTGCCGAATTCAGACAACGCACCCATCAGGTGGAAGGCGGTTCCTTCCTGGTTGGTTCCGTGCCAGTGCAGACGGTTCATGGCAGCGACATCGATGAGATCGAAGGGCAGAAGTCCGCGATAAAGTTCGGATTCTAGGTTGTCAGACGCCATATAATATCGCGGCTCACCGCCAGGGGTGAGAAAGCGCCCAGTTCTGCTGCAGTAGGTTCCATCGGTCAACGACTGCAACATGAGGAAGGGATGCGTCGTGCCACCCTTGCGCAGATTGATCTCGATCGCGAAGTGCCGCCAACCGCCGCTACCATCGGGAACGGAGAGGAAGTCGACGCTGAATCGACCAAGTGCACCGCGCTCTGCAAGGGCGTTGGCAACAGCAAGCCCGCGATCTTGTATGTCGAGGCGATAGACCTCGTCGGCGGGGAAGCGGCAACCAAGAAAGATTTGTGCATTATCGCCGCCGAGAAGCTGATCGTGGGTGGAGATCGGCTCAACGGCCCCGGTCGGATCGATGCGAAGTTGGGCCGACGGGGAACGCTTTTCATCACCTTCGATGAATTCTTCGACGATGCCTCCCATTGCCACGAGTTTTTCAGAGTATAGTTCCCAACTCATGCCGCTGGCTTCAAAATCCAGATGCGGCAGGCGAGCCCTGATCCATGCATCGGTTACATCGCCGTCGGGAATGCTACGGAAATCGAAAACGGCGTTGCCTTCGCCGGAAAAACCATCATTGAGTTTGACGACCGCGCGCTTGAGGCCGGGGTTTTTACTTTTCAGCCCGCTTAAGGCGCGGCAAACGTCATCTGGATTGGCAAGGTCTTCCATCCCTGCGGGAAGGTCCAGGCCGATTTCCCGGAAGAGCTTCCGCGACCCACTCTTGGTGCCCAGGTGATAGATTGCAGGGTCGCAGCCGTATACTGGCAGGTCTAGAGCCAAGCCCAACGCCTGCTCTAATTCGGTGACCGTAAAACAGGTCATGTGCGCAGTCTCTGGATCGGGGATTGCTTCGCGAATACGCTGCAGGACCCGTGGCCGCTCAAGCAATTTTTCGGTCAGCGGTGTCGGCGAGGCATCGTCACATGAGATAAGGGTAAGGCGGCGGCGGGCGTGTTGAGCAGGAATGCCGGGCAACAGATGCAGGTAATAATCTATGATCGGTTCAGCGATCGGCGTGCTCGTTAAATAGATGACGCGCGTGCGGGGAAACCGCAAAAGCAATAGCGTACAAAGCTGGCGTTCCTCATAGTGATGAACGCCGGAGATGCGTGCCAGGACCTCTTGATCCAGAGACAGGCTCGGTACGATGACAACCGTGCGAGGCGCATTGCGATCATCTCGGATGGTGGCAAATGAACGGGCAAATCGGTATTGCAGTTCCCGGACGCGTTGCCGTTCGGCCTGGGTGAGGGGTGGCAGCTTTAGCATTGCGATTGTTCTCCCGCAGTCCTCAAGGATGCCAGTTTGGCTAACGCGTGGCGATCCGCCGGCCTGTTCGGTCGATGCGGTGCATCAGGTAGCCCAAGCAATCAAGGCGTACTGCGCGCGGATCACGCGTCAGCATCGCCGGGATTGCGCCCTGCGCCAAGACGATCTTCCCATTGTCGTAACTGATATAGCTTTCCGGATCGACGTCGAACTCCCCACCGGGCACTGCTATGAGGCGCCGGTCCATCTTTCCGCCGAGGTTCCCGAGCCAGGTGCCCGGCGACAGCTCGGAGAAATTCAAGCGATCAAGATCACTGCGGAAATGAAAATCAGCTTCGCTGTCATCGTAACTGAAGGTTGCATCTGGTGGCACTCGCAAGATGACCGCCGTCTGTAATAAGTCGAGGTCGTGCTCAGGAATTGGGTGCTCTGGAAATGCGCTGAGCGACAAGGCCGCCCCGATGAATTCAGCGGCATGTTCGGCGGCAATTGCACTGCCCGGCAATCCGCATTCGACCGTCACCGAGGGGCAGAACTTGGCCATAGCCGCTGACAGAACGCCGACGGGACGGGTAAAAAATACGACTGTGCGTGAGAACAAGCGGGCCAGATGGAAGTGGTCTTGCCCCAGATGATTGACGCAGGCGTAGTGCGGATTGTTGCCAGTGTTGTTGTGGATGTCGATCGAGGCGAAGGGGTTTTCGGCTGTGACGACCTCGACGACCTCGCGCATCAATGCAGCTTCGGCGGACTCGGGATAGCGCGTACCTGGCCATGAGCGGTTGTAGTCTGCCTGGGTGTCAAGCGTGCGGAGGTTCTCCTTCGCGGCGGCAATGTTGCCGACGAAGAGCAGTAGGCGGCGGCCCAGAGGATTCCCTGACTGGAGTCGGCGGCGCAAAACGTTTTGGACAGCAGTCCAGCCGGTGTCTTCATTACCATGCAGCAGGACGGAAACGAACAGGGGTTGGCTATCGCGCCCGGGCAGGGAGAAGAAAGAGGGGCCTGGAAGATATTGCCAAAGTTCGCGGGCTTCGACCTCTAGGAGCTGATCGGGGATGTCATCGAAACGGTGGAGCCGAACACCGGTGGTCGAGGCGCGCCCTGCGATTTCGCCCATACGTTTTTATCACCTCGGAGAAATAGCGTGTGGTGTTGTCATCTCCCGAAATTATGGCCGAGCGACTTGACGCCGGTCAATGCCGGCCAATTCTTACTTGAGAATCGATGCTGGTAAGGCACTCAGCCCATCCAAATGGTCAGGCGATCGCCTCATAGGCATAGCCTGAGCCTTTCTTCACGACCGTGCCGATGCCAGGAGGCGGTAGGTGATAACCTATGATCTTGGCTTTCGAAGCGGAGAGCTGATCGAGGAGGCGCTTGCGGGTCTCAACTGCCATATCGGGCACCTGATCGCTTTCGGGCTTCCACCCCGGGTGCTCGAATGAGATCACCGGATTGGTCAGGGCATCACCGAGAACAATCAGTGTTTCGGAACCTGATTTCAGTTCGACAGACACGTGGCCCTGGGTATGGCCGTTGGTCTCCATGACGTTAATACCAGAAACGACTTCGTCGTCGCCCTTGACGAACTTTATTTTCTCTTCGATCGCCTTAAATCGGGACTTGGCACCGACGGCGAAGAACTCACGGTCTTCGCGCAGATTTTTCGCAACATCAGGGTCGTGCCAGAACGCAAATTCCTTTTCGGCAACATAGTATGTTGCCTCCGGGAATGTCAGCTCGTCGAAGTCATTGATGACACCCCAGATATGATCTGGATGTGCATGGGTTAAGATGATCTTGGTAATTGCAGTAGGGTCGACATCGGCTTCGCCAAGGGCAGATTCAAGCTTGCCGGCGGTCGGAACGAAGTTCGGTCCGGAGCCTGCATCGACCAGGATGAAATCGTTGGGTGTCTTGATAAGCGTGACGTTGATTGGAGACTTGCGAGTCTCACTGGTGATCCCGGCTTTAGCCAAGGCTGCGGCACGCTCCGTCGGATTGGCATCCGGTGCTGTTCCATTCGCCGGCAAGTTGATGTGGCCATCCGAAAACGTTGTGATCTCGAATTCGCCAATCTTGACATTGGATGCTGCAAAGGCCGGCAATGGAAGGGATGTGGCTGCGGCCAGCGCTGCGGTTCCAGCGACGAATTCGCGGCGATTAAGGGTGAAATTTTTGACCGACATGCTTCGTATCCTCGTTGTTCGCTTTTGAACGCTTGCTACGCAAGTTGCGAGCGCCTCAGTTATTCGAACTCCATCTGCTCGTAGACGCGACCAGCATTTCTGGTCGCCAACTCTTCAAAGGTATCAAGGTGCGCATACGGGGCCTGGTCGACGTAATACGAGTCCTCTAGCGAGCCGCCCTTTTCGATATGTTCGGCAATCTTGTCGCGCAAGTAGGCAACGTAGTCCTTCGTGTAACGCCGCACCTGATCCATGTTGGTGGGATGACCGTGGCCGGGGATCACGTAGACTGCGCCGAGCGCTTCGAAATTCTCCCAACTTTCCAGCCAAGCCTTCGTGTTCGTTTCAGCGAAGATAGGCGGCACACGCTCGTGGAAGGCCATGTCCCCAGCGATTGCGAGTTTCTGCTTGGGAAGCCACACCGTTATGTCGCCGGGAGAGTGCGCCGGGCCTAGGTTCAGGACTTCGATCTTGAAGTTACCCATCTCAATTTCTTTTTTGTCCGAGAATGTTTCTGTGGGCCCGGCAAGTTTGGTGCCATCGGCGCGTTCTTTTAGGATCCTTTGGTGACGTTCAAGGCTCTGCCGGCCTGAGTCATCGAAGGCAGTGCTCGCATCCTCGTGAGCCAGGATCGGAACGTTCTGTGTTTTCCAATAACTGTTGCCGAGCATGGCGTGACCCTGGCCGTTCTCGTTGATGATGAGTTTTACCGGCTGATCGGTAGTCTTCTTAATTTCTTCGTGCAGGGCTTTGGCAAGCAGAAAGGAGGCGCCGCCATTTACAACGACAACGCCCTCTCCAGTGACGATAAACGAAAGGTTGTTGTTGTGCCCCGCATTTTCATAGGTCGGCGGTGCAGTAGCGCCGATCGCCGACCACACATACGGGATAACTTCGACGGGTTTGGAATAGAGAACGGAACCAGGATACTGGTCAGGAATATCCTGGCTCGCACTAGTAGCCTGCACCGTCACGCCGAAAAAAACTGCAATCACCAGCGCGCGCATTTTCATGGCTTTCGTCCTTCTATTCGATTGCACCCTTCGCTGCTTCTTTGTCCTCGCCCTGCGGTGTCACGTCAAGAACGCGCGCCCGCATCGTCACCTCCACGTCCGGCTTGCAGTCCTTCATGCAAGGATCGCCGTCCTCCAAGGTAGGAGTATCGGGTCGATTGTCCTCAATGAAGTTTTGCTCATTCGGCAGTCGAATGCTGGTGAAAGTCGTCTTGGACAATTCGAATTGGTCGTCCTGAATGATGTCATTCATCAAAAGGATGTAGGCAATGATCGAATAGACTTCATTGGGTTTGAGCGACTGCGCATTGCCGTAGGGCATGGCGCGGTAGATGTAATCGTAAGCCGTTGAGAGATAGGGCCAATAGGAACCGATCGTCTTAACCGGGTCTTGGGTTTTTAGAGTGTCGAGGCCACCGGCAAGCGATGGCCAGCGATCGAGGCCTTCGGCAAAGTCGCCGTGACAGATGGCGCACTTGGCGGCGAAAACGGTTTCTCCCTTGGCAGCGTTGCCTTTTCCTTCGGGAAGCCCCATGCCATCGGGGCGTACGTCGATGTCCCATGCCCTGATTTCTTCCGGCGTTGCTGGTCGGCCAAGGCCCAAGCGCTTATCAGGCTCTGCCGCGATTGCCGCAGAACATGCGGCAAGGCTAATCAGCAAGACAACTGCGGCGACGGTGCGGGCCAACATCATCTGGCCTGCCCTAAGAGACTTCGACATTTTCCACCTCGCCGGTCTTCTTCAGATGCCACGTCTGGATGGCGTTGTTGTGATAGATTGAGTTGTAGCCACGTGCGTTACGCAATTCGGTTTTTGTCGGCTGGATCTGACCGGTCGAATCGACTGCCCGCGACTGAAGGAGCAGAGGTTCGCCGTTCCAGTCGAAGTCATAGTAGAAGCGGTGGAGCGACTTATCGAGGCTGGGGCCGTCGAGGCGCGCTGGGATCCAGTTGCGTCCACCATCGAGGGAAACGTCGACGCGCTTGATTGTGCCACGTCCCGACCAAGCCAGGCCAGTGATGACGGTCTGGCCGCTCTTGTGTTTGAGCGGCGCTTGCGGTGATGGATTGGTGATCACCGATTTGCAGTCCATCTCCCATGTGAAGCGGCGCGCCTTTCCGTTCTCCAGAAGGTCGGTGTATTTAGAGGTCTCTTCGCGGGCATGCCACGGCTCGTCGCCGACTTCGAGACGGCGGATCCACTTGACCCACATGTTGCCCTCCCAGCCCGGAACGACGAGGCGAGCGGGATAGCCTTGTTCTGGACGAAGTGCTTCGCCGGTCATCTTGAAGGCGATCATGCAATCATCAAGCGCTTTGAACATCGGTATCGAGCGGTTCATGCCGGAGGCATCACCGCCCTCGGCCATCACCCACTTTGCGTTGGTCTTGAGTCCGGCTTGATCGAGCAGGATCTTCAGCGGCACGCCTGTGTACATGACGTTGTGGACCATGCCGTGGGTGTACTGGCAGCCGTTAAGCTGTGCACCTCGCCACTCCATGCCGGAGTTGGCCGCGCATTCGAGGAAATTTATCTGGTTCTTGCGGGGAAAACGCTTGAGGTCGTCGATCGTAAAGACAAGCGGCTCTTCGACAAGTCCATTGATCATCAAACGGTATAAGTCAGGCTCGACTTCAGCGACGCCGCCATGATGGCGCTCGAAACAGAGGCCGTTCGGTGTGATGATGCCGTCGAGTTCGTGCAGCGGGGTGAAGTTCACCGAAGATTCTGCCGATGCGGTCAGCCATTCAACATTGCGGCGGACGACTTGCTTCTCGTACTCCGAAGGCTTGCCGTAGGGTGCCGCGTTGACACCGTCGCCAAGGTAACGCGTCCAATCCTGGACGTAGGCGATAGCGGGGTCCGCCTTGGCGTGGGCGATCGAAGATCCCGCGACAAGCGCTCCGCTCGCGGCGATCGACGACTTCAGGAATTGGCGCCGCGTTGCGGCGCTATCTGTCTCACTCGATTGCTTGTTTCTGCGGCTCAAAGCAAGCCTCCCTGGTCTATTGCTGCACATGACATTAATACATGCGAATTTTTGAATGTCTAGGTCAAATGACAGATCTGGTCAGGCGCCGCGTTGGACTCAAACACCCGCCACGATAACAGAGGTATTCGGCTCGACGCTAACGGTCTGCTTCTTCTTGATGTAGTCGGAGACCACATCCCAGATCGGCGGACCTTCGGTACCTTCGTTGACGGAGGCCCAACCGGAGACGACGTAGTTCTTCGCCGGATCGATCTTCTCACCTGACTTGAGAAGGGTCATCTCGGTAATGCGCGACCCGATCGGCTTGTTCACGTCGATGCGGTATCCCATGCCGCCGACACGAACCATGTCGCCACCCTGCTGATAGTACGGATCAGGGTTGAAGAGATTGTCGGCGACATCTTCGAGGATGTCGTGGATGAGCTTGCCCGACATCTCAGATCGATATGCGGCCGGATAAGTCATCGACGTCGCGTTGTGTAGGAGTTCTACAGTTATGTCCTGGCCGGGAAGCACGGTCGTACCCCAGCGGAAACCTGGCGAAAGCGATATGTCGGATTCACGCTCTTCTATGAGTGCGTTGCAGATGAGGTCATCGAACGTGCCGTTGAAATTACCGCGCCTGTATAGAAGTGAATCGGTTTTTCCGAGAACGGTCCCAAGCTCTTTCTCGTAGGGCGCGCGCACCTTGTCGACCAGTTCAGTAGTTGCCTTGTCCGGCGTGATAACGTCAGAGAAGATAGGGATCAATTTATGCTGGTAGCCCTTGACCGCACCATCGCGAACATCGAGGTCAACGCGGGATAGAAACTTACCATGAGACCCTGACGCGATGAGCAGTGTCTTACCGACAATTACCGGTTCGGGCAGCGCATCATGGGTGTGGCCTGTCAGAATGACGTCGATACCTTTGACGCGGCCTGCCATCTTGCGGTCAACGTCGAATCCGTTGTGGGAGAGTAGGACAACGAGTTCGGCGCCATCTTCGCGCGCGGCGTCAACATTCTTTTGTACCTGCTCCTCGCGAATGCCAAAGGAAAGTTGCTCGAACATCCAGCGCGGGTTTGCGACCGGAAGGTAAGGGAAAGCCTGACCAATGACAGCGACATTGACACCGCCGGCCTCAAACATCTTGGTCGACTCGAAGGCTGGCTCTTCCCATTCGTTGTCGAAGATATTTCCGCCAAGGAATGCAAAGGGCAAGTCTTCAATGATCTCCTTGACCCGGTCAATGCCGTACGTGAATTCCCAGTGCGATGTCATGGCATCAGGCTTCAGGGAATTCATTACCTCGACCATGTCGGCGGCCTTGGTTTTCAAAGAGGTGTAGCTACCCTGCCAAGTGTCGCCGCCGTCGAGGAAAAGAACCTTGTCGCCGCGCTCGGCACGAATAGAATTGAGAACTGTCGCTATGCGGTCGATGCCGCCCATGCGGCCGTAGTTATTGGCAAGCGCGAGGTAGTCTTCAGAGCACAGTGCATAGGCCTGAGGCGAGCCTGCGGTCATATTGTAGAGCTTCAGGAAATCCGCACCTGTTACGTGCGGCGGCAAACCTTTGACTTCA
>JAJFHK010000075.1 GCA_021775655.1 Filomicrobium sp.
GGCGTGCGCTTCCTCACGCGCTCCCGTCTTTACTCGGAAATTGAAATGACCGAACTTGCGATGCTCGGCCCTCCGCCACGCGGCCCCGAAGCCCTGGACGCATTTACATGAGCGAACCCGTCCACAAGCCACTGGATATCGACAAAGCAGCCCTGTTTCTCATCAAGAAGTATGGAGATGAAAGTGCAGTCGTAGCCTATAACAGGGCCAACTGCTGCCGCTGTCGCGGTGATGAACCTACAGAAAATGAATGGCTAACCGTTCTAAAGCGCGTCGTTGATCTCCACTTCGCACCTCGGGCCGGCCCGCTCCACTGATGGCTGCTCGAAGCTGCATTGTTGAATGCTGATAGCGAACATGCCTGGGGCCGTGGGGAGCAGATCAAGATGCATGTAATTATCGGGCCGCTTGGTGGAGCCGAGGGGAATCGAACCCCTGGCCTCCGCAGTGCGATTGCGGCGCTCTCCCATCTGAGCTACGGCCCCAAGCTTACCCCAATTCGAACTGGGCATGCCTGCAAGCGGCGTCAAGACAGCCCTCCACCACAGCTTACACGCATCCCGCAATTAAGGCCCCACTTGCCGTAAGCGCTACGCCCCGCTACACGTCCATCACTGGCAAAAAAAGCTGAGGCGGGGCGCGATGGGCAACCTTCTGATTATTATTTTGAACTTCCTGGTCCAAGTTATCCAGGTCTACATCTTCATCGTGCTGGCGAGCGTCATCTTCAGCTGGCTCATCGCCTTCGGTGTGGTCAACCAGTACAATCCGACAGTGCGCTCGATATATCAGGCTATCAACGCTTTGACTGAACCGGCTCTGCGTCCGATCCGGCGCCTTCTACCCGATCTTGGTGCAGTGGACATATCGCCTATCGTTTTGCTGCTCGTCTTGATGTACCTCGTCATTCCGATCATCACGCAATTCCTTATTCCACAGATCATCGGCCTCGGAATTTGAGCAAGACTGGTCCCGTTCCTTGGACTATCATCGAAGAGGGCCTCTCGCTTCGCGTGCGCGTCACACCCAAATCCTCCGGCGATATTGTTACCAGCCTGTGCGACTCTGCTGACGGTCCGGCAATTCAGGTGAAGGTGCGCGCCGTTCCCACAGACGGAGCCGCCAACGCTGCAGTCGAAAAGCTTATCGCCAATTGGCTTGGCCTCCCGAGATCCACGGTCAGCCTGCGAGCCGGTGGCAAGTCGCGCGTCAAGTTGCTGCATGTCATCGGCAACGCTACTACCTTAGTACAGCTGGTTAGCACTAAAATGCAGGGCAATGGACGGGGCAGATGATTTTGGGCTGGTTCGGCCGCAAATCCACCGTAGATCAACAAATCACCACGAAGGAGGAAACATCGAGCATGGCGAGCGCAACTATCATCGACGGCAAGGCAGTAGCAGCACAGGTTCGCGCGGACCTTACAACGAAGGTTGCCGCATTAAAAAGCGCCCACGGCTTTACGCCCGGCCTCGCTGTAGTACTCGTCGGCGAAGATCCGGCTAGCCAAGTCTATGTACGCAACAAGGGGCAGCAGACCAAAGAAGTTGGAATGAACTCGATCGAGCACAAATTGCCCGCCGAGACATCCGAAGCTGACATCCTTGCCCTCGTCAACAGCCTCAACAACGATGAGTCCATCAATGGCATCCTCGTTCAGTTGCCGCTTCCCAAGCATGTTGACGCTGAGAAAGTGCTGAATGCGATCGATCCCGCCAAGGACGTCGACGGCTTCCATCCCGTCAATGTCGGCCGCCTCTGGATTGGCGAACCAGCGCTCGCGCCATGCACGCCGACCGGTTCAGTCATCCTCGCCAAGTCTGTGCAAGAGAATCTGTCCGGTATGAATGCAGTCATAATTGGTCGTTCCAATATCGTCGGCAAGCCGATGGCAGCACTCCTGCTGCGCGAGAACTGCACCGTGACAGTTGCCCATTCGCGCACCAAGGATATTGCCAGCGTCGTGCGCAACGCCGACCTGGTCATCGCCGCTGTCGGTATCGCCGAATTTGTCAAAGGCGATTGGATCAAGCCGGGTGCCATCGTCATCGATGTTGGAATCAACCGCGTTGAAGTTCCAGGCGGCAAGGCCTAACTCATAGGTGACGTTGCCTATGACGAAGCTGCCGCTGTCGCCAGCGCGATTACACCGGTCCCTGGCGGCGTTGGCCCCATGACGATTGCATGCTTACTGAAAAACACGCTGCAGGCTGCACAAATGCAGCGCGGCCTTGAGATCACGGCTTAACTGAAATCATTTGCCGTCAATCCGCCCGGTGCCAATTCAACGGTGCCGGGCTTTCTCGTTTCTACGCGCACGCATGCAACAGTCTCACGCCGCTTGCTTTCGGCGCAGGGTTTCGCCGCGATAGGACAACGCCTCGGCGATGTGCATCCGCGTAACCGTTTCTGCTGCTTCAAGATCAGCAAGCGTACGCGCGACACGCATCGTTCGGTGAAAACCACGCGCCGATAGCCCCAGCGTTTCGGCTGCCTGACGTAATAGCGCCATGCCGGCTTCGTCAGGTGTCGCAATCTCTTCGAGCAGTTGACCCGAGCACTCCGCATTGGTACGCACATTTTTCGCACCCATCTCGGCAAACCGCTCGCGTTGCACCTCTCGCGCAGCCGCAACCCGATGCCCGACCTCTAAGCTTCCCTCACTCGCTGCCGGCAAGACCAAGTCGGCGGCTGACACCGCAGGCACCTCGATTTGCAGATCTATCCGGTCCATCAGGGGACCGGAAATCCGTGCCTGATAGTCTTCAG
>JAJFHK010000076.1 GCA_021775655.1 Filomicrobium sp.
TGCCGCGTAGATCACTCGTTTGGAACCGTGCGCCATTCGTCACCCACTGCCCATGTTGGCGCGCTACCACACGATGTTCCGCGTCGCGAAAATATTCGTATCCGACGCGCGCAACATTATCGTCGCGCCAGGAGGCGCGAAGCGCGACCGATCATATATCAACCGTCATCGGCCAGATCGATTGTAAATCAACGGCGAAATGACAACGAATCGTATATCGGGAACCGTTCGAGCGATTCATTCGACCGACAGCAGGTCAAGTGAAACGCTGTCGTTCCCTGGCGCATCCACGCTAGGGTTTACTTGGCCCTGCGGGTCTTGGACGAAATTGACAACGGATGATCATCGGGTGCCACCATGGTGTATAATTCACCCGGTCGAACCGCCCACGGCGAAAAAACTTGGAATTGCAGGGATCATTGCCATGATCGACGACGATGGATTGATCGCCGCCTATTTGTTGGACGGCAACGGGGGTGGCGAGGAAATCGATTGGCAGGCGGTTCACGATTGGAAGCCCGACGTTGGCACGCTCTGGGTCCATCTCGATCGAAACGCGCCGTCAGCCGTGGCTTGGATCAACGAAGCGAGTGGTCTGGACACATTGACCGCTGAGGCTCTGTTGGCCGAGGAGACGCGGCCGAGGGTGTTTTCCGAACCACGGGGCATGATGGTTATTCTTCGCGGCGTCAATCTCAACCCGGGGGCCAACCCAGAGGACATGGTCGGTCTCAGAATTTGGCTCGAGGATCATCGCATCATCTCCGTGCGCTATCGTCGGCTGATGGCCGTCAGAGATCTTCGCGATCGCGTCGATCAGGGGCACGGCCCCCGAGGCCCCGGCGACTTCCTGGCGACAATCGCCGATCGGCTCGGCGAACGCATGGGGCCCGTCATTCATGATTTGGGCGAACGGCTCGACGCCCTCGACCTGGGGCTTAGCGAAATGGAGGCCAATGTCGTACGCAGTGAATTGCGTGGCATTCGACACGCCGCTATTGCGCTCAGACGCTATCTATCTCCTCAACGCGACGTCCTGTCGCGTCTGCAGATGGAGCAATCCTCGTGGCTTTCACCTGCCAACAAACTTGAGCTCCGTGAAATTGCAGACCGCACCATCCGCTTTGTCGAGGAACTAGACGAAATTCGTGAACGAGCGCTGGTGCTTCAGGACGAACTGATCACAAGGCTTTCCGAAGCCATGCAGAAGACCATGTACATTCTTACCGTGGTCGCGGCGGTCATCCTACCGCTCAGCTTCGTTACTGGACTATTGGGCGTAAACGTCGGTGGCATTCCCGGCGACAAGACTGACAACGCGTTCTTCATCCTCTGCGGCCTCTTGGTGGTCATATCCGTCTTCGAGGTTTGGCTGTTCCGCAAGATGAAATGGATTTGAGGCGAGAACGTCAATTTTCGGCCGCGTGGACCAATGAGCGGATCATGAGTATGGGCACTGGTTTTCGCCCCTGGCGCTGGAAATGATCATGGCGCGCCGGCGTTTCTTGACGCAAAGGTGATTGATTGGGCCCGTCGTTACGCTCTCGCGGCGATGCAGTCCGGATACGGACAAAATACGGGCGCGGCTGCTGAGGAAACTGATAGCCGTCGAAGTCTTGCCAGTTCACCCGCCGTCGTCACGACCACGGGCGTCAGTCGTATTGCTCCTGTCTCGAACGTCCGGTGCTTTGCCGTCCGCTGACGACTGGGTGTCCCCACGTTTATCGTCCATTTCAGGCCGACCAAAAATGCGTTGCTCAGCCTTGTCCTCGCCAAAGGTTAGGGTCCGTTGGGGGAACGGAATTTCGATGCCCAATTCATCGAATCGGTTCTTCATGCGGCGGTTGAACTCCCGCTTTAAGCGCCACTGCGTTCCCGCCCTGACCTTAATGCGGGCGCGGATGACGACGGCGGAATCATCCAGGCTTTGCAGTCCCTGGACTTCCAGTGGCATGATGATGTCGGGGCCCAAGGTTTGGTCGTCGGCCATCTCCCGACCCAGCTCCATGATCACCTGCATAACCGCATCGACATTCTCCCGATAAGAAATACCTATGTTCAACACCACATTGGAAAAATCCTTGGTGTAATTCAGCACCGTGCCGACCTCGCTAAAGGGTACGGTGTGCACGCTGCCGGCGGGGTCACGCAGTCTGATCGTGCGGATGGATAGAGATTCCACGTCGCCCTCGTGTTTGCCCACTTCGACGTAGTCGCCGACGGCGATGGTGTCCTCGATGAGGATGAACAGACCCGTGATGATATCCTTGACCAGGGTTTGGGCGCCGAAACCCACGGCCAGGCCAATCACCCCCGCGCCGGCCAACAGCGGACCAATTTCGATGCCCAGTTCGGCAAGTACGATTAATGTCACCATCACCGCCATCACCGTGAAGGTCGCCTTGCGGAACAAGGGCAACAGGGTGCGGGTACGAGCGCTCCGCTCAACCACGTTGCCCTCTGCATCGACCGTGCTCAGATACCGATCAACGGCACCGTCAACTAGTTCCCAGAGCAGCAACGCCAAGACGATTACGGCGAGGACATGGAAGGCCGTCTCTGATAACTGCTTGCCCAGCGGCGTATCCAACCAGGCCATGGCGTCCACGCCCCAGGTCTCCAGCAAAGCCAGGGCGGCGATGAGACCGACGGCCCAACGCAACAACAGGCGTAGGACGGGAAGGTAACGGTTGGCTCGTTCTTCCAAGGTGGGAAATCGGTCGCGAAGTTCCTGGCGGATCGCGAACCCCCTTTCCACTACGCGATCCAGTGCGGCCATGATCAGCCGTGCAATGACCAAAATCACCGCGGTGATCACCGTCGCGCGGGCCAGATACTCAAAGCCATTTGGTACGCCCAGTAGCCAGACACCGAAGATGGCGACGGCATAAATAACCGCCAATACATGCCAGATATCAGCGAACCGGCCGCGCAGACTTCCGGCCCGCAACACAGCGCCATCACGTCGAATCCAGTTCGCAACCGGGGTGCGAACTTGAAAAATAAAAACGACAACCATTCCAGTGAGGATAAATCCCAACAAGCGTAGCAGCGAAATATGTCCGCCTGCCGGCAACCCAAGCAACAGCGCTGCCTCCGCGAGGAAAAAGCCAAACACGGAAAGGCCAACCAACCGCCGGGTCCAGATGAACAGGTAATTGGCGTTCACGTCCGTCAGCGGTACGACACGAAGACTTTCCACCGCTGGTGCCAGCAGCATGCGGGCCACGGCCAGGATGCCGCAAACGATTAGGTAACCGTTGATGAGGGTCACCGCCATGACCTGAATCTGGGGCGTCGGCCGGATCATTGGCGCCACGGTGTAGGCCGCGACAGCGAAGACGGCGAGCGGCACCATATCCAAAAAGGTGCGTCCGGCCAGCAATGGCAGGCGCACCCAAAAAGTGTCAGCCGCGCGTTCCTCCAGAACCCGCCGGGGGCGCCGCAGGAAAAGACGCGTCACCAATTCGCCTACGCCCCCGGCAACGATGATAAGCAAAACTTTGACGACGAAATTGAACCATCGCTGAAGGGTTTCCGGATCGGCGGCCTGTTTTCTGATCGAGGCGACAAAGTCGGGCACCTCGCGAAATGCCTCGACCGCGACGATCATTTGGCGGCTGACTTTTCGTACGTTCCCAGAAAGACCGGAGATCAAACGGG
>JAJFHK010000077.1 GCA_021775655.1 Filomicrobium sp.
GACCGCTTCGTTTTCTCCAGCACCTGCGCGACCTACGGCATCCCATCGCAGTTGCCGATTTCGGAGGATACGCCGCAGAACCCGATTAATCCATACGGCGCAACGAAGCTCATGGTCGAGCGCATTCTCGGGGATTTTTCCGCGGCCCACGAGACGCGATATGTCACCCTGCGATACTTCAATGCGGCGGGATGTGACCCGGATTGCCAAATCGGTGAAGATCACAATCCAGAGACGCATTTGATCCCACTGGTTCTAGATGCCGCCTCGGGACGCAGGCCCTCTGTTACAATTTTCGGCGATGACTACGACACGCCTGACGGAACGTGCATCCGCGATTACATCCACGTCAGCGATCTTGCATCTGCTCATGTTCTGGCGTTGGACGGGCTGCTTCGTGACGGCCCCTCAGAGAAACTGAATCTAGGTCTTGGATTCGGCTTCTCCGTGTTGGACGTCATCCACGCCGTCGAGCGAGTCAGCGGCTTGCAGGTGCCGCATGTGATTGGTGAGCGCCGGCCTGGTGATCCAGCGGTTTTGGTCAGCGATCCGACTAAAGCCATGGAAGTTCTGAATTGGAAACCGGCGCTCACCGACCTCGACCGGATTGTGGAGACGGCTTGGGCTTGGCATCAGCGGCAAGCTCAAACATCCTTAACTCCGTAATTCACGGCGATCGGCCAAGCACTCCGCAATACCATTGCGCTATTTCTTTTGCGCGCAGAGGCCGCCCCATAGACCACCATGAAACAAGCGGCACATTTGGCGTCCTAGTCGTGTCGAGAGGAACCAAATGGCTCGAAATCGATTGGTAACCGCGCCGAACCAGTATTCTTGCGGAATGTTTTTCTGAGTGCTACATGACCATATCTTTTGCGCTGCAACATTGTGATTTTATATGAAAAATCAATCGTCTGACCGCTTGACCTATCTCGTCACCGGCGGGGCTGGCTTTCTCGGGTCGCACTTGTGCGACCGTCTGATCGGCGACGGTCACGATGTCATCTGCCTCGATAATTTCTTCACGGGCTCAAAACGCAACATCGAACACCTAATCGGCCATCCGCGCTTCGAATTGCTGCGCCATGATGTGACCTTCCCGCTCTATATTGAAGTCGACGCGATCTACAATCTGGCCTGCCCGGCATCTCCGGTTCACTACCAGCACGATCCCGTGCAAACGACCAAGACCAGCGTGCATGGCGCTATCAATATGCTGGGCCTTTCAAAGCGCCTCAAGTGCAGGATCTTCCAGGCGTCAACATCCGAGGTCTATGGCGATCCTTCCATCCACCCGCAAACCGAAGCCTACTGGGGCAACGTCAACCCGATTGGGCCGCGCTCGTGCTATGATGAAGGCAAGCGCTGCGCGGAAACTTTGTTCTTCGACTACCATCGACAGCATCGCCTCGACATCAAAGTTGCGCGGATCTTCAACACCTACGGACCGCGCATGCACCCCAATGACGGCCGCGTGGTTTCGAACTTTGTCGTCCAGGCGCTCAAGGGGATCGACATCACAATTTATGGTGATGGCCAACAAACCCGGTCGTTTTGCTATGTCGATGACTTGATCGAGGGCTTCGTGCGCCTGATGGCGACGCCCGACACGGTTACGGGACCGATGAACCTTGGCAATCCGAACGAATTTACGATCAAGGAGTTGGCGGAAACCGTGATCGAGCTCACAGGCTCAAAATCCAAACTTTCTTACGAGCCGTTGCCGCAAGACGACCCGACGCAGCGGCAGCCGGATATTGGCCTTGCGCGGGAGACGATCGGCTGGGAACCCAAGTTGCAGCTGCGCGAGGGACTTATTGAGACGATCGCCTATTTCGACAAGCTGGTTTCGGGAGAGGCAAACTAGAGCGCTACTGAGTTAGTTGGCAGCAGTCAGCCGCGGCGGATTTGCCAACCCGCTTTCGCTTGCGGGCCGAGCGGCGCAACCACGTCTGGTGCTATGAATTTGTCTAGCATCGGACACATGATGGTCAGGCCTGTCACAGGCTCTATTTCGTCGATGAGCACACCTGCAAGTGTCTCCGGCGATCAGGCGCAGGCCGCCTCCATCTTAATAGAAGTCTGGGACCTTTAGCTTCGCCACCTTCACGTGGCTGAGCTTGTTCAGTGTTCACGTGATCGCCCGCTCACACCGACACCGCGAATTCCGTCACCCTAAATATCAACCAATTGGCAGGTCATTGGGTGACTATGCTGAGTAGAAACTATCCAGGTCAATGATAGAGGAACCATAGCGCTCTGACAGTGTCTGCCGGGTGCTTTCAGGGGCTGTCACACGTAGGACCGGGAGAGGGATTCAAATTATATTTCCATCTGACAGATTATAAATAAGAAACATTATTATCATCGTCGACAATGCCCGTTTTCATGCCCGACCACATTGCGCAAGCCGCCCGCAAGTTTGGCGCTGTCAAAGACCTCTCCAGCCTCCATCCTCTAGCGACCCGATTTCGTATGGTGTTCGACTGCGCGCCGAGCCACTCGGCACACTCCTGTTCGATGGCTGCTTGTTCGCCATCTCATGTCCTGCTGATGCTTACTAGCAGGTGGGCAAATTCAATGGGGGAGAATCATGATGGGCCACAAGCAGCCCAACGCGATGCGAAAAAAGTCGTAATTTACCGCGGCGCAGACAATTAATTCTACAAGACGATGTATGTGAGGAAGTTCGCAGTTTGTAGCTTTGAACGGCTTTGTTCAGCTCGCTGATTTAAGCTCGTTGACCAGGAGGCGAGTCTCGCTGGAGCGGGGTTTCGAGAATGGTGCCAGAACGCGATAGGCGACCGGCGTCAGGAACAGAGTGAAGATCGTCGCAAATCCTAGGCCGCCGATGATCACCCAGCCCAGGGCCAGACGCGATTCGGCCCCCGCCCCCGTCGCCAAAACGAGTGGCAACGCACCCAAAACTGTGGACACCATCGTCATCATGACGGGTCTCAATCGGATTCTTGCCGCGTTCCGGATCGCGGTTCCCACGTCGGCGCCTTCATCGCGCAGCTGATTGGCGAACTCGACGATGAGTATGCCATTCTTGGCCATCACCCCGACAAGAAGAACCAGGCCGATCAGGCTATAGACATTCAGCGAGCCACCGGTGAACTCGCTGGCGAAGGCTGCCGCGGCAAGTCCGAACGGAACCGTAAACAATATGACGATTGCGCTGATGATACTCTCGAACTGCGCAGCAAGGACTAGAAACACGACGAGCAGCGCCATGGCAAATACGAAGCCTG
>JAJFHK010000078.1 GCA_021775655.1 Filomicrobium sp.
CCGCAGCATTCGAAGATGCCCTTGGCGTATGGGAACACCTCTCTGAAAAGGGCAATATATTCGGCATCGATCCGTCCCGTACCATTCTTGCAGGCGACAGTGCCGGTGCGGCGCTTGCAGTCGCGGTGTGCCAGGAGGCAGGACACAAACAACTCCGGATGCCGACCGGTCAACTTCTCATCTATCCCGCACTCACTGCCGCAGCAGACTTGCCATCTTACTGGGAAAATGCAGAAGCCCCGATGTTGACGGCTGAGAGCCTCGCGTATTTCTGGAAGCTCTATACCAAAAATGGTGCGACTGCCGGTGACCCGCGTGCTGCTCCTTTGGAGGCCAAGGACTACGCGGGCCTCCCACCAGCATTCATCGCAACGGCGGTGCACGATCCCTGCCGCGATGACGGCGCTGTTTATGCAGAGCGGCTCGTGGCTTCTGGCGTATCGGTCGAATACCGGTGTGCGCAAAAACTCGCCCACGGATACTTGCGTGCGCGCTCGCTGAGCCCGGCGGCGGCGGCTGAATTCGCAGCACTGTGCGAGGCTGCTCGTGAATTGCAGCGTCGGTCAGGTGCAAACCAAACATCAAGAGATGCCGCTTGAACCAAGACGCAATAGACCGCATCTAGTTACGAGGTAAGAGCGAAAAGGCCGCTCGAATTCCGTTTCCTTGGAGTCGATGTCATGAGCTGGCAACCCTGCGATGAGCCAAAGTCTGAACAAACCGAAGACCCAACTTTCGGCGACGCGAGATCAGTCGACCTCATCGAGGAGGTGATTGTTCCAAGAGCCCGTGACCTTGGAGGTTTCGAGGTGCGTCGAGCGCTGCCGGCCGCCGGTCGCCAGATGGTTGGCCCCTTTATCTTTTTTGATCAGGCAGGCCCTTCCGAATTTCTTCTCGGTGAAGGAATCGATGTTCGTCCGCATCCACACATCGGCTTGGCAACCGTAACTTACCTGTTTGACGGTGAGATCATTCACCGCGACAGCCTTGGCACCCTGCAAGCGATCCGTCCGGGTGAACTGAATTTAATGAGTGCAGGCAGCGGTGTTGCGCATTCTGAACGAACCGGCGACGAAGAACGGCAGCGCCAAAGCCGGCTATTCGGTATCCAGGCTTGGGCGGCACTGCCGAAGACCCATGAAGAGTCCAGTGCCAGTTTTGCCCATTTCGCAGCCAGTGACCTGCCGCGCATCGAGGGCGAAGGCAAGAGGGTGCGCGTCGTCATGGGTGAGATGTTTGGGCAGTCCTCGCCGGCAGCGTTTCCTCATCCATCATTTTATGCCGAAGCGGTTTTGGCACCGGGAGCAGTGCTCCCCCTCGATCCAGATTACGACGAGCGCGCCGTCTACATTGCTTCTGGTTCAATCGATGTTGCCGGTGATACTTTTGAAGGCGGACGGCTGCTTATCTTCAAGCCGGGGGACCGAATTTCGATCCTCGCCAACTCCAATACGCGCCTCATATTGCTCGGCGGCGAGCCAATGGATGGACCGCGCCACATCTGGTGGAATTTTGTCTCTTCATCCAAGGACCGTATCGCCGCCGCAAAGGAAGATTGGCGTCAAGGCCGGTTCGATACGGTGCCCGGTGATACCGAGGATTTCATCCCACTGCCGGACTAGGCAAAGCGTTTAGCTGCTGGACTTGGCCAATGAAGTGGCACTACAAGTTGTGAGCGTGGCAAGCATATCGGTCGCGCTGGTATTAAGCGGCCCCCAAAAAATTCTCTTTGCCTTGTTGCCCTAGCGCTGAATTTATAAGACGGATCACGATCAACTTGATCACACAATCTACTGACACGCTGCCAGCAATCCGGCTACGGGGCTTTCACCAAGCATGCGAGACTTAAGCTATGTGACGCCCAACGACCCCGCTTGGAAGAGGTGGCTTATCGCCACCATTGAGGACATTTCCGGCCGCCGCAAGATTCTCCCCTATTATCGGCAATGGCGCCGCGAATTCGTCGGCAAGTCGCCGACCATGATGGGTGATGGTCTCGACCTTATCGATGTCCAGCGGAAGATTTATTCCGAAACGCCGTGGCCGCCGAAGATACCCGACGGTCTCCCACTGGTGATGATCGCCAATCACCCTTTTGGTATTGGCGACGGCGTAACCGCCCTCTCACTCGCCGAACAACTTGGCCGTCCATTCCGCGTTCTTATCAACCGTGATCTCTTGCGTGTGCCCGAGGCACGACCGTACGCCCTGCCAATCGACTTTTCGGAATCCCGTGAAGCCGTCGAGATGAATCTAAGCTCACGCGCCGAAGCGCGCCGCCTCCTCATGGAAGGCGTCACGATCATCATATTCCCAGCAGGTGGTGTTGCGACCGCACCAAACCCATTTGGTAAGGCCGAGGAACTGCCCTGGAAGACGTTTGCCGCACGTCTCGTCCAGCTTGCCGAAGCTTCAGTCTTGCCGGTATTTTTCGAGGGGCAGAACAGCGCGTTGTTCCACGCTGTCTCTCGGCTCTCACTGACACTGAGGCTATCGCTATTGGTTTCTGAATTCCGCCATATGCCTGGATCGACGTTCAATATTCGCGTCGGAGAAGTGACGCCGTTCAGCGAGATCCCGAACCGAACCAATCGCATGGAGCTGACCCGCGAACTCTACCTGCTGGTCCGCCGGCTCGATCCGGATGCCGCGGGCAAATCGGATGAGGAACTAGAACCAACCCCGCTCGACCAACGGCCTGACTACCCTTGGGATTGATCCAGTCGTAGCTCAAGCGACTTCAGCCCTTCTCGATCGGCAAGTTCTTTTCGGGAATACCCCATTCGGCCCAGCTGCCATCGTAGACGCTTGTATCGGGCCGGCCGATGGTCGCAAGCGCCAATGCGACGATTGAAGCAGTCACGCCCGAACCGCAGGTGTTGGCGATGGGCGCGCCAGCATCTATGCCAGCGGCCGTCAAGGCAGACGCAATCTCTTCCGGTGACTTGAGTGTGCGGTCGCGATTGATGAGCTGGGAATATGGCAGGTTCTTTGCTCCAGGCATGTGCCCCATCGCCAGACCGGGTCTTGGCTCTTCGACATCTCCAAGAAATCGAGGTGCAGGACGCGCGTCGATGATTTGCGACCCACCACGTTCCACGTAGCCTTTGATGTCATCGAGATCGGCGACAAGTGCAGCATTCACGCGCGGCGTAAAATGTTTGGGCGCTCTTTTCGTGGCCGGGCCGTCTTCGAGCGGGCGCCCTTCTGCTTTCCATTTGGGCAGCCCTCCATTGAGTACGGCGACGTCATCGTGGCCCATAACCCGGAAGGTCCACCAGCAGCGCGCCGCCGAAAAGATGCCAGTCGAATCGTAGATAACCAGCCTCACGCCGTCACCAATCCCCATCTCCTTCATGCGGCTGGCGAACTTGACTGTTGGTGGTAGCATATGCGGCAGATCGCTCGTCTCATCGGACAGCGCGTTAAGATCGAAAAACTGAGCGCCGGGGATGTGTTCGGCCAGGAATTCCTGCTTGGCATTACGGTCCTGAGTTGGCAGGTGCCAGGAGGCATCCAGAACAACAAGATCGGGAACGGATAGGTTATCGGCAAGCCAGTCAGTCTCGACGAGCATGTTGTGGTCGGTCGCTGCCATGATGAAAATCCTCCCGACGGAAAGTTCAGTTGTTGTATTCTAAGGCGTTCAGCTCGCATCTGGCTCAACGAAGACCGTTGGCACGGTTTGTTCTGGTCCATCGAGCCATTTGGGCGCAGGCAGTCCCTTCTCGCGCAAAAACTCAGAATTGAACAGCTTCGATTGATACCGCGTGCCGTAGTCGCAAAGGACGGTCACAATGGTTTTTCCAGGACCAAGATCCTTTGCAAGGCGCACTGCACCCTCGACGTTCACTCCCGATGAGGGGCCCATGCACAAGCCTTCTTCGCTCAGCAATTGGAAAGCTCGCGACACTGCATCTGAATCTTCTATCCGGTAGGCCTTGTCGACGACGACGCCATCAAGATTCGCAGTGATACGGCCCTGCCCGATACCCTCGGTAATGGACGAGCCTTCTGCCTTCAGCTCACCGGTCGTGTAGTAGCTATAAAGTGCTGCGCCAGGGGGATCGGCGATACCAATTGTAATGCCGTCGTTCTTGGCCTTAAGCCCCATCGACACACCACCCAGCGTCCCCCCGGATCCAACGGCACAAATAAAAGCGTCCACCTTGCCATCGGTATCGGCCCAGATCTCTTCTGCGGTTGTCTCAATGTGCGCCAGACGGTTGGCAACGTTGTCGAATTGGTTGGCCCAAACCGCCCCTGAGGCATCAGATTCATTCAAAGTTTCAGCAAGCCTGGCGGAATATTTCACGTAATTGTTTGGATTGCGGTACGGCACAGCTGGAACTTCGACGAGCTCTGCTCCAAGCAGGCGCAGCGTGTCCTTCTTCTCCTGACTCTGCGTTTCTGGAATTACGATCACACAGCGAAAGCCCAGTGCGTTGGCGATCACCGTTAAGCCGATGCCGGTATTGCCGGCAGTCCCTTCAACGATGGTGCCGCCCGGTTTGAGCCGCCCACTACTGATGGCATCGTTGATGATGAACAGAGCAGCACGATCTTTGACCGACTGCCCGGGGTTCATAAATTCCGCTTTGCCGAGGATTAAGCATCCGGTCTCTTCGGAAGCGCGCTTGAGCTTGATGAGCGGCGTCCGGCCGACCGCATCGACCACACTTTGTTTGATCTGCACGCGAAGCCTTTCGATGTGGGTGTACCGGTTGCGGGACCAGTCGCGTTGAGACGGTCAACTTAATGGCTGCGAAGTCGTGCTGCAATATCGGTTGGACCGCAGATTTTAAGTCGGCGTTAAGAATTCCGCGTGGCAGCGGGGTAACGCCAAGATGGCTTGGAAGTCCAGAGTGTTCCAAACCGGCACGCCATTTAACTTGCCTTTAACCCAACCCTCCTACGTTCAAGGTGCAAACCAAGGGTCTGCAGGTGTTTCGAATAGTGTGCGCCTGTTTGAGAAGGAATTGAAGGCTATGACCAACGTATTGAAGTCCGGGCTTGCCTCGGCAGCTGTCGCACTCGCTGCAGCTCTTTCGACACCTGCAATGGCCGCCGATCTTGGCGGTTCCTTGAAGGATACTTACAGGCCACTGCCTCGCGTCCAGGCTTCGGCCGCAGGCCCTTGCTACGTCCGCGCTGACGTCGGCGGTTCAGTATCGCGCAATCCGGACATGG
Organism: Filomicrobium sp.; assembly: GCA_021775655.1. Taxonomy (GTDB): domain Bacteria; phylum Pseudomonadota; class Alphaproteobacteria; order Rhizobiales; family Hyphomicrobiaceae; genus Filomicrobium. The sequence continues at coordinate 5,191 of JAJFHK010000078.1, forward strand.
ACTGGCCAGTCCAAAACGAAGTTTTCCTCGACGACTGGAATAACAATGGCATCGTTGACGTTGACAACGGAGAAGTCGACTATCGCTTCGCTGGCAGCCAAGTCCAGGAAGTCTCAATGGACAACACCTGGCTTGTCGACATTGGCGCCGGTTGCGGCTCTGGTTCTCGTGGCCTGCGCGCCGAAGTAACCTTCGGCTTCCGTGGCGAACGTGACGTCTGGGGCATTCCGCCAATTTATACCGGAACGCTTGACGGTCAGCCTGTCGGCACGCCTCCGCCAGACGTTGATGATCCGATCCACACCTCGATCAAGAGCTATACGCTCATGTTCAATGCCTACTATGACCTGGGCCAGTACCGTGGCTTTGTGCCTTACGTCGGCGCCGGCGTTGGCGCTGCCTACCACATGGTCGATGAAGTTTACTTCACGGAAAACCCTTATTTGACGAATCGGATCGAAGGCGACAAGGAACTTTCCTTCGCATGGTCGCTGATGGCCGGTGTTGCCTATCAGGTATCCGATCGCGCCATCCTCGACTTCGGTTATCGCTACATCGACATGGGTAGCGCCAGCTCAGGCCGTATCGACAACGCTTATTTCATCAATCCGCAAGTCGATCTCGACAATATTGCCGCCCACGAATTCAAGGTCGGACTGCGCTATCACTTCGGCCAGTCGCGCAGCTGCTGCGACTACGCCTCGTTGAAATAACGCCTGAAACTGGGCTGACGACCATCGATGGCCGGGATCGCAAAACGATCCCGGCTATTTACGTTTTCCATTCTAACAGGCCGACCCCATTGATATTGCCCGCTCAGCCCAGATATATGGGGCTCTCCGGGCATGGCTCGCATCCGCCGCGTGCAGACTGCGAGCCCTATTGCCCATAAGGCCGTAAAGATGGGTGCGCTTGGCGAAACATCGTGATAAGCACGCCGCTTCGGATATCAGGCAGAATGGCGCGTCAGCGCCGGTCGCGGGCGTGGTGGAATTGGTAGACACGCCAGATTTAGGTTCTGGTGGCCTTGGCCGTGGGGGTTCAAGTCCCTCCGCCCGCACCATTTTTTGCCTTCCGAGCACCCAAAGCGCCGCACCTGAAGGGTGGCTAAGGCGCGGGCAGGAAAACAAGAATGATGCCGATCGCATCCTCGCGAGATCGGATCAATCGAACAACGAAATAAAGTAGAGCAGGTTGAGGGTTATGCAGATCAAGGAATTGACGTCGGAAGGCCTGAAGCGCGAACTCGAAGTGGTCGTAGCCACCACGGAGTTGAACGAGCGGTTCCAGGACCGGCTGAACCAGATCAAGGACACCGTACAACTGAAGGGCTTCCGAAAGGGAAAAGTCCCGGTCGCTCACCTCAAAAAGGTGTACGGCAAGTCGGTAATGCTTGAGATCCTCAACGATGCGGTCAAGGAGACCAGCGCTAAGGCCATCCAGGAGCGAGAGGAGCGTCCCGCATTCCAGCCCGACATCGTACTCCCCGAAGATGAAGCCAAGATCGAACGAATTTTGAGCGGCGAGGATGATCTCGCCTATTCGATGACCTTTGAAGTTCTGCCAAAGATCGAGCTTGTCGACTTTTCGACCCTGAACCTTGAGCGGCTAATCGTCGAAGTTGAGGACAAGGACGTTGATGACGCCATCGAAAAGCTCATCGACAACAATATGGGCTATGAAGAAGAAGACGGTAGAGCTGCCGAGGACAAGGACCAGCTCACGATCGATTTCCTTGGTAAGATCGATGGCGAACCATTCGAGGGCGGGGCGGCTGAAGGCATAGACATTGTCGTAGGACAAGGGCAGTTCATCCCTGGGTTCGAAGAGCAGTTGCTTGGTAAAAAAGCCGGCGACGAACCGTTGGTGAAAGTGACTTTCCCCGACGACTACGGCGCCGAGCATTTACGCGGTAAAGATGCCACTTTTGAAACCAAGGTCCAAAAAGTCTCCAAGCCGAAGCGGCCAGAAGCCAACGACGAGTTCGCACAGTCGCTCGGACTTGAAGGGTTCGACAAGCTGAAAGAGTTGATGACCGGTCGCATAGAAGGCGAGTTCGCCCAGGCCAGTCGCAGCATGCTCAAGCGGAACATGCTTGATGAATTGGAAAAAGCGCACGACTTTGAGCTTCCGCCGTCTCTGGTCGAGCGCGAGTTCGAAGGGCTGTGGCAGCAGCTTACTACGAACATGGAACGCGACGGCATAACTTGGGAGGACGAAGACCAGAGCGAAGACGATACACGCAAGGAATATCGTGGACTAGCCAATCGCCGCGTTCGCCTCGGACTTGTCATCGGAGAGATCGGCGACACGAACAAAATCGAGGTCGGAGAAGAAGAACTGCGCAACGCCCTTGTCGAACAGGTTCGCCAGTTTCCTGGTCAAGAAAAGGCCGTTTACGAATACTACCAGAAGAATCCGGCAGCGCTTGCGGAATTGCGCGCACCGATCTTCGAAGACAAAGTCATCGATTTCATCGCCGAACTCGCCAAGCCGACCGAGCGAAAGGTGACGAAAGAAGAACTTCAAAAGGCGCTTGAAGCGCAGGCAGAAGACAACGACGCCTGACGATCAAAAGTTTGCGTTTGCGCGTCGCATTAGGGCGTCGACCCGATTGCCAATTGAATGGACGCAGCCGTCCGCGAATGACGGAACCTGACCTGGAGAACACCGAGACATGCACGATCCCAAGCTCGCCCCCACCGCAACATTCTGGCCCATGGTCGTAGAACAGACCAACCGCGGCGAGCGCGGCTACGATCTGCCATCGCGCCTGCTCAAGGAGCGTATCATCTTCGTAACCGGCCCCATCGAGGACCACATGGCTGCGTCGGTCTGCATGCAGTTGCTCTACTGCGAGGCCGAAAATCCCGACAAAGAGATCTCCATGTACATTAATTCGCCCGGCGGAGTCGTGACGGCCGGGATGGCGATCTACGATACGATGCAATTCATCAAGCCCAAGATTGCAACGCTTTGCATCGGGCAGGCAGCTTCGATGGGCTCGCTGCTATTGTGCGCCGGAGATGTTGGCATGCGCTACGCCCTGCCTAACGCACGAATCATGGTGCATCAGCCTTCCGGCGGCTTTCAGGGTCAAGCGTCGGATATCGAGCGCCACGCCGAGGACATCGTAAAAATGAAGCGCCGGCTGAACGAAGTTTACGTGGCCCACACGCGTCAAGACTACGATACGATTGAACGCACGCTTGACCGTGATCACTTCATGACGGCAGAGCAGTCCAAAGAATTCGGGCTTATCGACCGGGTCCTGACCAAGCGCAGCGAAGCCGATATCGGTCCTAATACGCTTACAAAATCCGAAGATTAACCGGTTAGCATTGCGAAAAAATCCCCACAACCAGGCTAGTGCAATCGCTTCCGGCCCGTATATTGCGTAATCCAATCAATGTTGCTGCTTACCGTACCCGTGGCCTCAAGCTAAAGCCCCAGGTTGCCGGAACCGTTTGAGTTGCAGTCCCGAAGTTGCTGGAAATTAACCCGCAAAGCGCTTTCTGCAACTGACAATTGGAGCAAATCGGTTACACTAGGTTAAAACGGCACCACACGGGTGGGTATTGAGGATAGCGAGTGCATAGGCATTGCATGCGGGTTTAATGTAATCTTGATCTGCAATACCGTAGCGTGGTGTGATCATTGAATCGAGAAGTGCTAACGGACACGCTTTCTCCGACTTGAACGGGGAACGCCGTCAGTAAGAGGAACAGTTTTCCGCACCGCTGAGAACTCCGACAACGGGTGAGACCACATTTATGGCGAACGAAAAAAATACTCTGTACTGCTCCTTCTGCGGGAAGAGTCAGCACGAGGTTCGCAAGCTGATTGCAGGGCCGACTGTATTCATCTGCGATGAGTGCGTTGAGCTGTGCATGGACATCATCCGCGAGGAAAACAAAAACACGCTGGTCAAATCCCGTGACGGCGTCCCGACCCCGGATGAAATCTGCAAAGTTCTCGATGGCTACGTTATCGGCCAGGCGCATGCCAAGCGCGTCCTCTCTGTCGCGGTCCATAACCATTACAAGCGCCTCAATCACGCTTCGAAATCAAACGACGTCGAACTCGCAAAATCGAACATCCTACTCGTCGGCCCAACGGGCTGCGGTAAGACGTTGCTCGCCCAGACGCTCGCGCGCATCCTCGATGTCCCCTTCACGATGGCTGATGCAACGACGCTGACAGAAGCCGGCTACGTCGGTGAGGACGTCGAAAATATCATCCTGAAGCTTCTGCAAAGCGCCGATTACAATGTTGAGCGGGCTCAGCGCGGCATCGTCTACATTGACGAAGTCGACAAGATTTCGCGCAAATCCGACAACCCATCGATCACAAGAGACGTCTCCGGAGAGGGCGTCCAGCAGGCGCTATTGAAAATCATGGAAGGAACCGTTGCTTCCGTGCCGCCGCAGGGCGGACGCAAGCATCCCCAACAGGAGTTCCTCCAGGTCGACACCACCAATATCCTGTTTATTTGCGGCGGCGCATTCGCCGGCCTCGATAAGCTCATCGCCGGACGCGGCAAAGGCAGCTCAATCGGCTTTGGTGCTGAGGTTCGTGGTCCCGAGGAGCGCCGCGTTGGCGACGTCCTGCGTGGTGTGGAGCCGGAGGATCTATTGAAATTTGGGCTGATTCCTGAATTCATCGGACGCCTGCCGGTTATCGCAACGCTGGAGGATCTCGATGAGGACGCACTTGTGCGCATCCTTTCCGAGCCAAAGAACGCACTGGTCAAGCAGTATCAGCGGCTGTTCGAGATGGAAGACGTCAAATTAACAATAACCGTCGACGCTTTGCGCGCAATTGCCCGCAAAGCCATAGAGCGCAAGACAGGTGCTCGTGGGTTGCGCTCCATAATGGAGGGTATTCTGCTCGACACCATGTTCGATCTTCCCAGCCTCAAAGGTGTGGAAGAAGTGGTCATCGGACCAGAAGTGGTCGAAGGTGGGGCCCGGCCGTTGCGCATCTATACAGAGCGTGAAGAGACTGGAACGACGGCCTCCTGAGGCCTTGGATAGGAATTTCGCGGGTCCACACCAAGCTTGGCTCCCTCGCCGTAGCATGAACCATTGATGTTGCCGAAACGCATCCTATTTTAAGGGGCTGCACTTGTGGCTTTGCGTTTCGCTCCACTTGACGCGTACAAAGAAGCTATGTTGCGTCGGATTGGTGTGCAGTCATCCGATTTGCGGCACTAGTGCGTACGTTCAAGCGCGTATCCAGCGAAGTGACTTCACGAATGTGATTTGGTCCGGACGTGTCAGGACCGCCTCGTGTAGGGGTGCTCGGCACGGTCAAAATCATGGATCAAACCCGTAAAACCCGGGCTTGGCGATGGTACGCCGGCCCAATCAAGGATGGGTGACTATGAGCACGAAGCCAGAAACGAAGGACGAAACGAGCGGTCCGGAGCTGTATCCAGTCCTGCCGCTGCGCGATATTGTCGTCTTTCCCTATATGATTGTTCCCCTCTTCGTAGGCCGCGAGAAATCGATCAATGCGCTCGAAGAAGTGATGCGCACCGATAAGCAGATCCTGCTAGCCGCGCAGAAGAACGCCGGAGACGACGATCCCGATGAGGATGCTATCTACAACGTGGGGACGCTTGCTTCCGTTCTGCAACTCCTGAAGCTGCCCGATGGGACTG
>JAJFHK010000079.1 GCA_021775655.1 Filomicrobium sp.
TCGCAAGCTCGATCCGTAAGGGCAATGTGCTTGAAATTAATGGCGCGCTTGCTGTCGTCATGAACGCTGACAATATCCACCCCGGCAAGGGCACGCCCGTGACCCATCTAGAGATGCGGCGCATATCGGACGGTGTGAAAATCGTAGAGCGCTACCGCACAACCGAACAGGTGGAGAAGGCCTTTGTTGAGGAAGTCGACTACGGTTATCTGTTCGAGGACGAGCAGGGCTATACTTTTATGCATCCGGAAACTTACGATCAGGTGATGGTGACGAAAGATGTGATTGGCGATCAGGCGGTGTGGCTGACTGAAGGGATGGTGTGCACTCTCTCGATGCACGAGGGCAACCCGATTTCGATTTCACTGCCGCAGCGCGCAACCTACGAGATTGTGGAAGCCGATCCCGTGGTGAAGGGACAAACCGCCTCTTCATCCTATAAGCCTGCAATTCTCGACAACGGGGCGAAGATCATGGTGCCGCCGCACATCGCAGCAGGTACACGCGTCGTCGTGATGACCGAAGACGGATCCTATGTGGAACGTGCGAAGGATTAGGTCTGGCTTGGGGCTCAACCCCTTGAACGCAGCTGATAGATTTCCATGATTTTGGTGCCGCGGTGGGGGCCGTCGCAGACGAACTGCCATTTGCCGTCGGTAAAGGTGTCACAAAGCTTGACGCCTTTGACGAGGATCCAGTGACCTTCTTTGCCGCGATGGATGGCGAGCAGATAATATACCCAGGCATTGCGCGGCTTCTGCATCCAGCTCCATAGCGTCGGGCGCTGTTTTCGTTCGAGGTTCCAAAAGCTGTCGTGCAGTGTCATTTCCCAGCCAAGTTCGGTTGCGGCCGCTGCGACTTCCATGGCGCTGGTGCCCTTAATAGGTGCGTCTTTCGATACGCGACGGAAGCGGTTGACTTCCTCCTCGACACGGCTAATCGGGAATCCGGTAAGGGCTGACAGGATATAGGGACCGCAGAACGCATCGCGTCCGGTGTCGTTCTTGACCTTGTTGAGGCCGGTCGTCTTGATGGGTTGGGCAAGTGCTTCGGTCATGGACCGGGGACTCCGGAGAACGAGTGCGAATCATTTTGTTAACGAAAGATGATCGGTGAGGGTTTACAAAGGGTAAACGTCGGTGGCGTCGGCGCTCGCATTTCGCCATACCGGTGTGACATAATCCAACTCGAAGCATTGTAAATCCACGGTCAATTGAGAGGCGCTATGAATACCTCTTTCCTGCAGGAACTTCTCAATACGGTTGCCGAGCAAGGACGCGCGCTGTTGCCGAAATCTCTGTTTGGCGACGATCCAGAGCGTGGCATGCAAGCGCTCGTTGATGCACTGATATCGGGCCGGGGAGAAGCGTCTGGAGTAGCGATCGCCCAGCAGATTCTCAAGCACTATAGAATTGTTGGTGCTGACGAGAGGCGCGCTTTTTTCCGCTATCTGGCTGCAGCCCCAGTCCTAAAGCCGGATGCCAATGTCGTGCTCGATGCCGCCGAGGGTTATGTCAGCAATCCGAGCGACGCAGCATTGGAGCGATTGCAATCGGCAGTCGACAGCCCCCGTCAAGAATTCTTTCGCAGGCTCAATCTTGCCCCTGGTGCGACAGCCGAAATTGTTGCAATGCGCCGGGACCTGCTGCGGATGCCGAAGGACGACACGTCGTTGGCGGCGGTCGACAATGATTTACGCCATCTTCTCTATTCCTGGTTCAATCGTGGGTTTCTGGTTTTGCGGCGGATCGACTGGCAGACTCCGGCTGCCATTTTGGAAAAGATCATTGCCTATGAAGCGGTGCATGAGATCGCGGGTTGGGATGACTTGCGCCGCAGACTCGATCCTGCCGACCGTCGTTGCTTTGCATTTTTCCATCCCTCGCTAGTCGATGACCCCCTGATCTTCGTCGAAGTGGCGCTGGGCGATGAGATTTCTGGCGCGATCGAACCTGTGCTTAAGGAAGAGCGCAAGTCGGATATGCTCCGCGAGCCATCGACGGCCGTATTTTATTCCATTTCCAACTGCCAGGAGGGATTGCAGGGTATCTCGTTCGGGAACTTTCTGATCAAGCAGGTGGTTGAGGAACTGGTACGCGAACTGCCGAGCCTGAATACGTTCGTTACACTTTCACCGGTGCCGGTATTTGCGCGTTGGCTCGACCGTTTGCGCGGGGATGACACTGATGGGCTTTTGAGTGAAGAAGATCGCAAGGTCTTGGCGGCGTTGCGCGATCCAGAGTGGGTTGCGCAGAATGCCGATGATGACGCTTTGAAGGAAACGGTAACAGCGCTGGCAGCGCATTACTTCATGCGAGCGAAATCGGACCGCAACAAGCCGGTCGATCCGGTAGCGCGGTTCCATCTGGGCAATGGCGCGCGGCTGGAGCGGATCAACTGGCTGGGCGATACATCTGATAAAGGGCTGAGTCAGGCGCACGGTTTGATGGTCAACTACCGCTATGAAATCAAGGATATCGAAAAGAACCATGAGGCCTATGCGAACGACGGGACGATCGCTGCCTCGCGGGCAGTTAAGGCGCAGCTGCGCCCGCAGAAGGGCAAAGGCGGTGATCAGGGAGGGGTTTTGATGTTGCCCAGTGCTACATCGAAGAGCGAGCTGGGTAAGCCAGATGTCGGCGCCATAGAGAAGAAACAGCTAAACAAGGCTGGAACAGGCGACGGGGTCTGAGCGCTTAAAGCGGTGGTAGTGGCCACTTGCAAGCGGGGGGTGGCCATGCACTATGGCCGCTGTGTATGCCGGGCGTTTTTACGTGGGTGTTTGGTTTGTAACGCTCGCTTAGTGGTGAGAATGAGTGGAGAGAAGCGTCATGCGTTATGACGAACAAGATCGGCGCAGTCGGAATGTCGAAGACCGGCGCTCGCAGGGTGGAAAGGGATTTCGTTTTCCAGGCGGGCTTGGTGGTCGCGGACGCGGTATGCGTATTCCGATCGGCGGCAAGGGTGGCTTCTCCATCACGACACTTTTGATACTCGGCGCCATCATGCTTTTTTTCGGCATCAATCCGCTGGAAATTTTGATGGGTGGAGGCGGCTCAGGTGGCCGCAGCAGCTTTGATATCCCACAGCTTCCTAAGACAGAGCAGGTCGACAACCGCGGGTCGGGATCGGGTCTAGATATTCCAGGTCTTCCAGGCAGCAACTCTGGTCGTGAGCAGAAACCTGCAAGCGACGATGAAATGCAGGTGTTCGTGGAGAAGGTACTGGCGGATACAGAAGATGTCTGGAACCGGGTGTTTAAGTCGTTTGGCAAGGACTACTCGGAGCCAAAGCTTGTACTCTTCCGAGGCTATACATCAACCGGTTGCGGTATGGGGCAGGCCGCCATGGGGCCGTTCTACTGTCCTTTGGACAGGAAGATCTATATCGACCTTGCATTCTACGATCAGTTGAAACGCCAGTTCTCAGCACCTGGGGATTTCGCGCAGGCTTACGTTATCGCTCACGAGGTTGGTCATCATATCCAGACGATTTTGGGGATTGCCGAGAAGGTTCAGCGGGCCAAGCAAGGCCGTAGTAAAGAAGCTGGAAA
>JAJFHK010000080.1 GCA_021775655.1 Filomicrobium sp.
TACCCGGCTAGTTTGGGCGGCTCAGAGCGGCGAGGAATACCTCATCACGTTTCCCGTACAAAAGTGACAGGGCCTCTCCGACATGTTCAGCGACGTCTTCTAATTCGCCGCTTTGCTGGAGACGGTCGTGAATCCGATCGAGCAATGCAGCAATAACCGGGACCGACATATTGCACGTCGCAATTTCTAAATCCTTCAATACCTCGCTAGGCATTGCACTCCCTCCCAAAACACTCGCTCCCAGAATCGAGCATCTCCCGTCACTCAACTCTCTCGCACACAATGAAAATATAGCATGCTGCCGGCGCGGCTTGCCTCGTCTGTTGAGGCAGCGTGGCCAACCTGCACCAGTGTGTAGGGATATCGTGGCAGTGCTCTGCATCCAGCTTATGGCAAGGGCTCACACGGCCGCCGAACTCTTACCTGTGAAATTCGGCAGGCCGCGCCCGGCTTTTGCCTCGCCGCCGCCCAACTGGCGACACGATGTTTGGTGGAAATAGACTTGGTGCCGGGGAGACTCACGAATTCGTGATTGGAACGGTGTGAAGCAAGGCCGGGCAGCTAAGTTTGCAACTCGGCTACGTCGTCACGAACGGACGCAGGCTTGATGGGACACCCATCAACTGGGGATTAGCGTTAACGCAGCGTTAAGGGTTTGTTGCAATGGTGCTGGCAGTTCTCGCGCGTAGTGTTTTGGGAGTTTTGCGTATGTTTCGCGTCGCGGTAGCGGCAGTCCTGATGGGCTGTTTTGTGGCAGCTTGCAGCACTGGTCCAAGCGATATTTCCGCTGGATTTAATGGTGGTTCGGATCAGGCATCAATCACCAACATCAATCCTTCCGCAGGACTTGGGCTGACTAGCAAGCGATCGCGTTCGGATAACGGTACGCGGGTCGCCGCGCTCAACGATAAAATTCCTGCAGGAACTTATGAGACGGCACCTAAAGGCGCGCTCGCCGACCGCAGCTATGGTTCCACCCGGCTGGATCCCGAGCAGGCGCTTACGGTAATCAACGAGTACCGAAAGCAAAACGGTCTGAAACAGTTGAAATTGAACGCCAAGTTGACGGCAGCAGCGAAGGCGCACTCGCGCGACCTGTCGAAATGGGACCGCATTTCACACTACGGCTCGGACGGTTCCAATCCGTGGGACCGCGTCAAACGCACTGGCTACAAGCCCCGTCTAGCCGCGGAAAACGTTGGCACCGGCCAAGTCAGCTTCAACGAGGTGATGCGCGGTTGGAAGGAAAGTGAAGGGCATAACAAGAACCTCCTGCTGGCCGACGCCAGTGAGGTCGGACTTGGGCTCGTCAACGACACGCGCACGGAATTCAAGTCATTCTGGACGATGGTGCTCGCTTCCAGGATGTAATCTGGGCCGGGAAACGGGCACGCCTGCGGCTGCAATCGTTTGCTGCACTTTTGCTCACACTTGTCCTTTAGCCAATCATTTCGCGCTCACGGTTGCCGGCCAATGGTCGGGTGCGGGTGCCATTTCGCTTGCTGTCATTGCGTAAATTATGCATGTTCTTACAGATCTTGGTAGGGATGACAGATTTTGCATGATTTTGCGGAAGCGTTCCGGCTGGCATTTGCTCTGGCTGCATCGGGAGATGCTGATCTCATCGAGATCATCGCCCTCTCACTGCAAGTCAGCCTGACGGCGCTGCTCGCCTCTTCAGTCATTGGTTTCGGACTCGGTACGCTGGTCGCGGTGGCGCGCTTTCCGGGACGTGGCGCGGCCATAGTTGCCTTCAATACCTTGATGGGCCTGCCACCGGTTGTCGTCGGGCTGCTCGTGTATCTGATGCTGTCGCGAGCGGGACCGCTGGGTGTGTTCGGTCTGCTTTACACGCCGGCGGCAATGATTATCGCCCAGACGATTTTGATCACGCCGATCATTGCTGCACTTTCCCGCCAGATCGTCGAAGACCTTTTCCTGGAATACGACGAGTTGTTTCGCTCGATGTCTGTACCAACGCATCAGGCGATGGCCGCAGTTCTGTGGGATGCACGCTTCAGTCTGGTTACCGTCGCGCTGGCGGGATTCGGACGGGCTATCGCGGAAGTCGGCGCGGTGATGATCGTCGGCGGCAATATCGACCACCTGACCCGTGTCATGACCACGGCAATCGCGCTTGAAACCTCGAAAGGGGATCTCGCGTTGGCGCTCGCTCTCGGCATCGTGCTGCTGGTGATTTCAATGACAGTTAATGCAATGGCGTTGTCGCTTCGCACCACTGCGGCGAGGCAGGCCTATGCGTGAACTGGCTCTCCGAGTGGATGAAATTGTTTCCAGCGATGCGGATGCCGCCGACCGGCAAACATTGCCATTGTTACCACTAAAAGTGTGCGGCCTGACGTTTCGTGCGGGTGGCAGGACGCTCATTGACAACCTTGATCTGGCACTTGGAATGCACGGCATCACGATGATGCTGGGTCCCAACGGGGCTGGTAAATCGCTGCTGCTGCGGCTTCTTCACGGGCTAATCGCGCCATCGTCCGGCGAAATTTCATGGAACGGCGTGCCTCTTGGCCACTCCGTGCAGGAACGCCAGGCCTTGGTCTTCCAGAAGCCGGTGCTGCTGCGCCGCTCGGTCGGCGAAAATCTCGATTTCGCATTGCGGCTGATGGGCCAATCCAGCCAGCAACGGCGCGACGAACTTCTTAATCGTGTCGGGCTTTTGCGACTCGCGAGGCAGCCAGCCCGGCTGCTATCGGGTGGTGAGCAACAGCGTCTCGCGCTGGCACGGGCGCTGGCCGCCGACCCGCAGGTGCTACTGCTGGACGAGCCGACGGCAAGCCTCGATCCGGCTTCCGTGCAAATGATTGAGGGAATCGTCCAGGACGCCAGCAGGCAGGGTATGCGCATTGTCTTTGTCACCCACGACATCGGACAGGCGCGCCGGCTCGCCGACGACGTCGTCTTCATGCACCGAGGCCGTGTCGCCGAACATGCGCCGAGTAAAGACTTTTTCCAATCCCCTGCCAGCGAAGCCGCGCGCGACTTCCTGGCAGGGCGCATCGTGCTTTGAAAATCCACCACAGGCCAGGGAGAAACCAACCATGAAAGTGAAAATTTTAGCGACGGCGGCTGCGACTGTCGTTGTGGCCAGCGCATTGGCGTTTGGAACAGCGATGGCCGAGGACAAGTCGATCATCGTCCAATCGACGACATCGACTGCGAATTCCGGTCTCTACGACCACCTACTTCCGAAATTCCAAGAGAAGACCGGGATCACCGTGAACGTTGTCGCGGTTGGAACCGGGCAGGCCATCAAGAACGCAAAAAATTGCGACGGTGACGTGCTGCTGGTTCACGCCAAATCAGCAGAAGAAAAATTCGTTTCTGAAGGCTACGGAGCGGCACGTACTGACTTGATGTACAACGACTTTGTCATTGTTGGCCCACCCTCAGACCCTGCAGGAATTGCCGGAACGAGCGATGCTGCGGCGGCGCTGAAGAAGATTGAGGGATCGAAGGCATTGTTCGCGTCGCGCGGTGACGATTCAGGAACGCATAAGAAGGAAAAATCGCTATGGAAGGCAGCTGGTGTCGATGCTGGAGCGGGTTCTGGCAAATGGTATCGTGAGACCGGATCGGGCATGGGTGCGACGCTGAACGCGGGAACCGGCATGGGCGCCTACGTCATGACTGATCGCGCAACCTGGATCAGCTTCAAGAACAAGGGCGACTATAAGATCGCGGTCGAAGGCGACACGGCGTTGTTCAACCAGTACGGTGTTATTCCCGTCAACAAAGAGAAGTGCCCGAGCGTCAAGGCCGAACTCGGCCAGAAATTCATAGGCTGGCTGTTATCTGCGGAAGGGCAAAGCGCCATTGCCGCCTATAAGAAGGACGGCCAGCAGCTTTTCTTCCCGAACGCTCCGTCCGTCTGAACAACGACGACCAAAAGCCGCTGGTCTGCAACAAGCATCCCGGTACTTCGCGTACCGGGATGTCTTCGTTTTTGGTTTAAGTTATCCCCGTGGCTGCGTCGTGGGCCACCCTCGAATCGGAGTACACGCAACGTTAGGGGGAAAATTCTATGGGCGCTGCGCGAAAACTGACCGGTTCTGTGATGGACAAGCCTGACGCATTTCTAGGCGTGAGCGCATCGGTACGCGGTTATGAATGGCGTGAGCGGCTCAACGGTCACGATCATGCCATCGCGACTGCCATTTCCCAGCGCCACAATCTACCCGACCTACTCGGCCGTGTTCTGGCTGGTCGCGGAGTTGGTTTGGACGACGTAGAGGTGTTCCTCGATCCCTCGCTCAAAGCATTGATGCCCGATCCAAGCGGTTTACGCGACATGGATAAGGCAGCGGCGCGGCTGGCCGATGCCATCAAGAATGGCGAGAACGTAGCGATTTTTGGCGACTACGATGTCGACGGTGCGTGCTCTTCGGCGCTGATGGCCCGCTTTTTTAGCCATCACGGGATCGAGGCTCGGGTCTATATTCCAGACCGTTTGTCTGAAGGCTACGGTCCCAATCCGAAAGCGCTCGAAGAGCTCGTTAAGGGCGGCGCTACTCTGATCGTCACAGTCGACTGCGGCACGACGAGCTTCGAACCGCTCGCGCATGCAAAAAAGCTCGGTGCGGAAGTCATCGTCATCGACCACCACCAGTCCGACGATACGCTGCCGGACGTGCATTCGGTCGTCAACCCGAACCGGCAAGACGACGTTTCCGGGCAGGAGCACCTTTGTGCAGCGGGCGTTGTCTTCCTTGTGCTGGTTGCGGCAGCGCGTGCTCTGCGCGGGATGGACTACTACGGCGGCGATACGACTGAGCCTTCACTGATCAGCGATCTAGATCTGGTGGCGCTCGCAACAGTCTGCGATGTGGTGCCGCTAGAAGGGCTAAACCGGGCCTACGTGACAAAAGGCCTGCAAGTCATGAAGCAGCGGCGAAATCCGGGTCTAAGGGCGTTGTTCGATGCCGCCGGACTCGACCAGGCACCGACTCCCTACCACCTTGGATATATCCTCGGGCCGCGCATCAATGCCGGTGGTCGAATCGGTGATTCAGGGCTTGGGTCTCGCCTGCTCGGGCTCGCCAGTCCGAAGGAAGCGCACAAGATTGCGGAGACCCTTGACCGGTTGAACCGCGAGCGTAAAGCAATCGAAACGCAGACCTTGGAACAGGCGATGGCAGAAGCTGATGGCATCATCGCTCAACAACCCGACCTGCCGATCATCGTACTTGGTGCAGAAGACTGGCATAAGGGAATTGTCGGGCTTGTCTCAAGCCGTTTGACAGATCGATTTCACCGGCCCTCATGCGTCCTTTCATGGACTCGCGATGCGGCGACGGGCGCGAAAAGCGGCACGGGTTCATTGCGTTCGGTGAACGGTGTCGATATTGGTGCAGCAGTGCGTGGCGCAGTCGCCAAGGGCTTGCTGATCAAGGGCGGTGGCCATGCGATGGCAGCTGGTCTGACTGTTGCAGAAGACAAACTCGACGATCTCAAGGCCCATCTTGCTGAGGAACTAGCGGACGCAGCGCAATCGGCTCGCTCGACTGCATCGCTTGAAATCGACGGTGCGCTTACACCGTCTTCGGCCAGTAGCGAACTTGTTACGCTTCTCGATCACGCCGGCCCCTATGGACAAGGAAACCCACAGCCGCGTTTCGTATTTCCCGCGCATCGCGTGCGCTTTGCGAAAGTTGTTGGCGAAGCGCATATTCGTGCGGTTGTGGAAGCTGGTGATGGATCGCGGATCGATGCAATTGCATTCCGGGCGGCGGGACAACCTCTTGGCGATCTTCTGTTGGCGTCCAATGGCGGTATGCCGGTGCACATTTGCGGCACGATCAGGCGGGATACCTGGGGTGGGCGCAACCGCATCGAACTCACCATTGAGGATGCCGCCGAACCTAGCAAACAGCCGTAGTTAGGGACTTAAAACCCTGCGTCCGGCGGTCACATGAAAGTCTCCGGCAAAGGCTTGAAATGCTGGCCGAACCTCAATATAACCCCTGTTCCTGTGGTCCCTTCGTCTATCGGTTAGGACGCCAGATTTTCATTCTGGAAAGAGGGGTTCGATTCCCCTAGGGACTGCCACCCCATCGCCACGACTTGGCGTGGCTGCATCACAGGCACTCTCGCATTCCCAAAAAAGATTAATTCTTATTCACATTGCCAACTCTCTAACTCTTGGCGGCCTTGTGGTTCACGCATGCCACGCATCAACGGCTGCGTGAAGATACATGTGCTAATGATGTTGCATATGCTGGAGCATTTGCGATGATGAACCTATGAGGGTGGGCGTTTATTGGGCTTGCAGGGGGTGAGTATCCGCCTGTTAACCGACTGAACTCTGTCACGCGTCGTATACGAAATACCGCCCCTTTCGGACGGTTGAACGTATTGTTCGGCCCAGACGCCACGTTGCTTCAATTAATTAAATGGTTTGCAAGCACACTGGTGTGAAGCCAGTCGCACCGCCATACCGGTGCTTAAGTTTGCACCCTATATACTGAAAAGGATCACAATTGAGCTGTGCCGCATTATTGGCCACTCAACGAGGAACATGGAGTTCGCTATGACACAGCCGACAGAAGAACCTATCTTCGACGAGTTCGCGCAGTCATTCGAAATGCATCGCCCGGTCGAGATGACGTTGAAGGAATACCTCGAGGGCTGCCGAACCGACCCGACTTTTTACGCCAGCGCCGCGGAGCGGATGATGGCCGCCATCGGCGAACCGGAGTTTGTCGACACTTCTCGCGACCAGCGACTTGGCCGCATCTTCATGAACCGAACTGTGAAGGTCTATCCGGCGTTTGCAGATTTTTATGGTCTTGAAGAAACTGTCGAACGCATCGTTGGCTTTTTCCGCTCTGCAGCGCAGGGCTTGGAGGAAAGAAAGCAGATCCTTTATCTGCTCGGACCCGTCGGCGGTGGCAAGTCTTCGCTCGCTGAACGACTGAAGGAACTTGTCGAGCGCTGTCCGATCTATGTCTTAAAGGCAGGTGACGAGATCAGCCCTGTATACGAGAGCCCTCTTGGGCTGTTCGACCCAGCGCGGATGAGCAAGATACTCGCCGAGAAATACAGCATCCCGGCGCGAAGGCTGACCGGTATTATGAGCCCTTGGGCAATGAAGCGCCTCGATGAATTTGGCGGCGACCTCTCGAAGTTCACCGTTGTGAAGGTGCATCCCTCGCGCCTGCGTCAGATTGGCATCTCGAAGACGGAACCTGGCGACGAGAACAACCAGGACATCGCTTCGCTGGTGGGCCGCGTCGACATCCGCAAACTGGAGTTCTTCGGTCAAAACGACCCGGATGCCTACTCCTACTCGGGCGGACTCAACCGCACGACTCAAGGCGTCATGGAATTCGTTGAGATGTTCAAGGCGCCGATCAAGATGCTGCACCCGCTGCTGACTGCCACGCAGGATGGCAGCTACGTCGGCACTGAGAACGTCGGATCGCTACCCTACCAGGGGATCATCCTTGCTCACTCCAACGAAAGCGAGTGGCAGGCATTCCGTAACAATAAGAACAACGAAGCATTCCTTGACCGCATTTACGTGGTGACGGTGCCCTACTCGCTTCGGGCAACGGATGAAAAGAAAATCTACGAAAAGCTTCTCGCCTCAAGCGAGCTTGCCAATGCGCCGTGCGCTCCAGGCACACTTGAAATGCTGGCGCAGTTTTCGGTCCTCTCAAGGCTTCGCGAACACGACAATTCGCTGCTCTACTCCAAGTTGCGCGTTTATGACGGTGAGAGCCTGAAAGAAACTGACCCGCACGCCCGCAGTGTGCAGGAGTACAAGGACGCTGCAGGTGTCACCGAAGGTATGGATGGTGTCTCAACGCGGTTTGCATACAAGATCCTGTCGGAAACCTTCAACCACGATACGCATGAGGTTGCCGCCGACCCAGTGCACCTGATGTACGTCCTTGAGCAGGCGATCCGACGTGAACAGTTGCCCGGTGAAACTGAAGAACGCTACATGGAGTTCATCAAGGAAGAGCTCGGCCAGCGTTACGCGGAATTCATCGGCAACGAGATTCAGAAGGCGTATCTGGAATCGTATAATGAGTTCGGTCAGAACCTATTCGATCGTTATGTTGCTTATGCTGACGCCTGGATCGAAGACCACGACTTCAAGGATCCGGATACGGGCCAGCTGATGAGCCGCGAGATTCTCGACCAGGAGCTCTCCAAGATTGAGAAGCCGGCGGGAATCGCGAACCCGAAGGACTTCCGGTACGAGGTGGTCAAATTCTCGCTTAGGGCACGCGCCAAGAACGGTGGCAAGAACCCAAGCTGGACCTCTTACGAAAAGATCCGCGAAGTCATTGAGCGGCGCATGTTCAGCCAGGTCGAGGACCTGCTGCCTGTCATCTCATTCGGCGCGAAGAAAGATGGCGATACCGAGAAAAAGCACGAGGACTTCGTAGAGCGGATGGTCGAGCGCGGCTATACGGCTCGGCAGGTCCGCCGCCTCGTCGAATGGTACATGCGTGTAAAGAAATCGAGCTAAGAATTACGGGCCGGCGCCGCAAACCGGAGCTGGCCCGTTTTTTCGCTGCAAGGATGAACCGCCCTCATGCAGATTGTCGATCGCAGGCTCAATCCGAAGTCGAAGTCGCTGGGCAATCGCCAGCGGTTCCTCCGGCGTGCCAAGGCTGAAATCAAGGAAGCGGTGCGCGAGGCCGTCAAGTCGCGCAAGGTCGCGGATATTGGCTCAGGTGAAAACGTTCGCATATCCTCGAAGAGCCTGCGCGAGCCAACCTTCTCGCTCGACTCAAAATCGGGCGCACGTGATTTTGTGCTACCCGGCAATGACGATTTCGTTGTTGGAGACGCCATTCCCAAGCCTCCCCCTGGTGGTGGCCGAGGTTCCAAGGGATCGAAGGACGGATCGGGAGAAGACGACTTTGTCTTTTCTCTAACCCGTGAAGAATTCCTCGACATCTTTTTTGAAGACCTGCGCTTACCGAACCTCGTCAAGGCAAAGCTGAAGAATGTCAAATCGCAAGAGCTGACACGTGCGGGTTATTCTACCGACGGGCCGCCCTCGAAGCTCAATCACGTGCGCACCATGCGCAATTCGTTGGCGCGCCGTATCGCGTTGCATCGTCCGGGCATTAAGACTCTGGAAGCACTCGAAGCTGAAATCGAGGCCGCTGAAGCCGAAACACCGCGCGATGAAGACCGTATCGCGGAACTGCACGCGCGCCACAAACGTGTCCTTTACCTGCGTAAAACCGTCGCCTATCTCGACCCGCTTGATTTGAAATTCAATCGACACGAGCGCCGACCAAAGCCTTCGACGCAGGCGGTGATGTTCTGCCTGATGGATGTTTCGGCATCAATGACGGAACGGCTGAAGGATCTGGCCAAGCGGTTCTTCATGCTGCTGAACATCTTCCTGCAACGACACTACAAGGAAGTTCATGTCGTTTTTATCCGCCACACCAATGTTGCCGCCGAGGTCGATGAAGAAACTTTCTTCTCAGGGCGGGAAACAGGCGGCACGGTGATCTCGACGGCACTGGTTGAGATGCAGCGCGTGATCAACGAACGTTATCCGGTCTCTGACTGGAATATCTATGCGGCGCAGGCTTCCGACGGGCACAACTTCTCCGATGACATGGAGGAATGTCTCGACATCCTGCAGATGAACCTGCTCTCTCAGTGCCAGTACTTCGCATATATCGAAGTTGGATCTTCTGACGAAGGCCCCTATCCGCCAAGTGAAGTTTGGGAAGGCTACGAAGAACTTCTCGGCCAGCACTCGAATTTTGCGATGCGACGGGCCAGCGATCCCGGTGACATCTATCCCGTCTTCCGCAACCTGTTCTCTGATGAAAAGGCGCAGGCGTAAAGTTCGCGCGGTTGAATAAGAACGAGGCCCATGCAAACAACCGGTAAATCGGCGACCGCCAAACCGTTATTCGACGGCGCAGACTGGACATTCGATCTGGTCAACAAGGCCTATGACGCGTGCGCCGAGGTCGGGCTCGACGAACTCGGTCTCGACATCTATCCCAACGTTATTGAGGTGATCACATCTGAACAGATGCTTGATGCCTATGCGTCGATCGGCCTGCCGCACATGTACCGTCACTGGTCGTTCGGCAAGCAGTTCGTGCGCGACGAACTTCATTACCGAAAGGGCGCGAGGGCGCTGGCCTATGAGCTCGTGATCAATTCAGACCCATGCATCAACTACATCATGGAAGAGAATTCCATGACGATGCACACGCTGGTGCTGGCGCACGCTGCCATGGGCCACAACCACTTCTTCAAAAACAATTACCTGTTCCAGGAGTGGACCCGCGCCGACGCAATCCTTGACTACCTCGACTTTGCCAAGACCTACGTTGCCCGATGCGAGGAAAAGCACGGCGTCAACGCGGTCGAACAAGTGCTCGACGCAGCACACGCCCTCATGAACCAGGGAATTAGCCGGTTTCCAGGCGCCAACAAGCACGTCTCGCTGGCCCGCGAACGCGAGCGTGCACTAGCGCGGCATCTTTATGAAGAGCAGTCATTCAACGACCTGTGGCGCACGGTGCCAACGCAACAGGTCAATCAAGGTGACGATGACGAGGATGTAGACAAAACCAGCGAGTCCGGAAGGCAGGCCAACCTACCGGAAGACAACCTTCTCTACTTCCTGGAAAAAACCGCGCCGAAGCTCGAAGACTGGGAGCGCGAACTCTTGCGGATCGTTCGTAATCTGGCGACATACTTCTATCCGCAGCGGCAGACGAAAGTGATGAACGAGGGCTGCGCGACCTGGACGCACTTCTACATTATGAACCGGCTCTACGATAAGGGCCTGCTGACCGAAGGCTCTATGCTTGAGTTCCTGCACTCGCATTCCTCCGTGACTATGCAGCCGGCTTGGAGCGACCGGCGGTTCTCAGGTATGAACCCATACGCGCTCGGCTTTGCCGTTATGCGCGACATCGAACGGATGGCGACTGACCCAACGGAAGAAGACAAGGAGTGGTGCCCGGATGTGGCCGGTTGCGGCGATGCTGTCGGAGCGCTGAAACGGGTGTGGGCTGAATTCCGTGACGACAGCTTCATCCTGCAATACCTGTCGCCGAAGGTCATACGCGATTTCCGCTTCTTTGGTATTCATGACGAATCCCAGCACCCACACGTATTCGTTTCCAACATCCATGACGAGCGGGGTTACCGGCGGGTGCGCAAGTCGTTGTCGCAGCAATATTGCGTCTCGACGTCGGACCCGGATCTGCATGTCATCGATGCGGACCTGCAAGGGTCGCGGCGCCTCGTCATCCAGCACAAGGTTCAGAACGGTGTCTTGCTGGACAGGGCCAATTGCGAGCGCACGCTCTACCACCTGGCACGGCTATGGGGATACAGGGTTAAGCTCATTGAAGTTGACAACGAGACCGGCAAGACCCTCAAGGAGCACGAAAACCTGCGCATGCCCTAATGTTCCGGGGACAGTGACCTGTGCATTCTTTAGTGTTCGCGCGCCACTGACGGATTCAAACTTTGCACAACCATTTCTGCCGCGTTGCCGATAACGCGGTGTTCGGCTAACCGTTTCCCATGGCAAAAGCAGTGAAGCGTAAGCGGCCGGTGGCCGGAGAACCCAAGCCCGGCATTATCCATGTGCGCGGGGCCCGCGAGCACAACCTGAAGAACGTCGATCTGGAGATCCCTCGCGACGCGCTCGTCGTGTTCACGGGGCTGTCGGGTTCAGGCAAGTCTTCGCTGGCGTTCGATACGATTTATGCGGAGGGCCAGCGCCGCTACGTCGAAAGCCTGTCGGCCTATGCGCGCCAGTTTCTGCAGATGATGCAGAAGCCGGACGTTGACCACATCGACGGTCTCTCGCCCGCGATCTCCATTGAGCAGAAGACAACCTCGAAAAACCCGCGCTCGACCGTTGGCACGGTGACGGAGATCTACGACTACCTGCGCCTGCTGTTTGCGCGTGTGGGTGTGCCGCATTCACCCGCGACCGGCCTGCCGATCGAAAGCCAGACGGTAACGCAGATGGTCGACCGGGTACTCGCCATGGAAGAAGGCACGCGGCTTTACCTGATGGCGCCGATCGTGCGTGGGCGGAAGGGCGAATACAAAAAAGAACTGATCGAGCTACAGAAGAAAGGGTTCCAGCGCGTCAAGATCGATGGAACGCTTTATGAAATCCCCGACGCGCCTGCGCTCGACAAGAAATACAAACACGACATCGATGTGGTTGTGGACCGCCTCGTCGTGCGCCCCGATGCGGCCTCGCGTCTTGCCGATAGTTTTGAGACGGCGCTCGGTCTTGCCGATGGTATCGCAGTCGTTGAATTCGCGGACAAACCACTTGGCAAAGAAGCCAGATCCGGGGCCAACAAGTCGAAGAACGAGACGCATGAGCGTGTTGTATTTTCGGCGCGGTTCGCGTGCCCGGTGTCGGGCTTCACAATCGATGAAATCGAGCCACGGCTGTTCTCGTTCAACGCGCCTGCCGGAGCCTGCCCGACATGCGACGGTCTTGGCACGCAATTGCAGTTCGAGCCTGACCTTGTGGTGCCGGATGCGACGCTTTCGCTGTCCCAGGGAGCGATTTATCCGTGGGCGAAAACGGGAGCGACATCTCCCTATTACGAGCAGACGCTTGCGGCGCTCGCGAAGCATTACGGCGTGTCGATGAAGACACCGTGGGAGCGGCTGCCGAAACACGTGCAGCTTGCGATCCTGTTCGGCTCGGCGGGCGAAGAGGTCGAATTCGTCTACGAAGATGGTTTGCGCAAGTACAAAAACGCAAAGCCATTCGAGGGCGTTATCGGCAACATCGAACGCCGCTGGCGGGAGACCGACTCCGATTGGGTGCGTGAAGAGCTCTCGCGCTACCAGATGGCGCACCCGTGCGAAGACTGCAACGGATACCGCCTGAAGGAGCAATCGCTGGCGGTAAAGATCGCCGGACTGCACATCGGTCAAGTCTGCGAAATGTCGATCCGCACCGCGGCGCCGTTCTTCGTGGAGCTGCCCAAAGATCTGACAAAGAAGCAGCTCGAAATTGCCACGCGCATTCTCAAAGAGATCAACGAGCGGCTGAAGTTCCTCAACGATGTCGGCCTCGAATACCTCACGTTGTCGCGCAACTCAGGCACGTTGTCGGGCGGCGAGAGCCAGCGCATCCGGCTTGCTTCCCAGATCGGCTCGGGGCTGACGGGTGTGCTTTACGTTCTGGATGAGCCATCCATCGGGTTGCATCAGCGCGATAACGACCGGCTGCTCGGTACGCTCAAACACCTGCGCGACCTCGGCAATACGGTGCTTGTGGTCGAGCATGACGAGGACGCGATCCTGACTGCCGATCATGTCGTCGACATAGGCCCAGGTGCCGGCGTGCACGGTGGCGAGATCATCGCGCAAGGCACCGCGCAGGAAATCCAGAATGCAAAAGCCAGTGTCACAGGCAAGTATCTGTCGGGCGAACTGTTCGTGCCCGTGCCGGAGAACCGCCGCGCGCCGAACAAAAACAAGTCGCTGAAAGTCATCGGCGCGCGCGCGAACAATCTGCAAGACGTGACCGCCGAAATCCCGCTCGGGCTACTGACCTGCGTGACGGGTGTTTCAGGCGGCGGCAAGTCGACGCTTCTGATCGACACCATCTACCGGGCTGTTGCCCGCCGCCTCAATGGCGCGCGGTCCCACCCTGGCGAGCACGACAGACTCGTCGGCCTCGAACACCTCGACAAGGTGATTGACATCGACCAGTCGCCCATCGGGCGCACGCCGCGTTCCAACCCGGCCACCTATACAGGTGCCTTCACGCCGATCCGCGAATGGTTCTCCAACCTGCCGGAAGCAAAGGCGCGCGGTTACGCGCCGGGCCGGTTCTCGTTCAACGTCAAGGGCGGGCGCTGCGAAGCCTGCCAGGGCGACGGCGTCATCAAGATCGAGATGCACTTCCTGCCCGACGTCTACGTCACCTGCGACCAGTGCAAGGGCCAGCGCTACAACCGCGAAACGCTGGACGTGAAGTACCGCGACAAGTCGATTGCCGACGTGCTCGACATGACGGTGGAAGAGGGCGCGGAGTTCTTCAAGGCCGTGCCCTCGATCCGCGACAAGCTGGAAACCTTGAAGCGCGTCGGGCTCACTTACATCAAGGTCGGCCAGCAGGCGACGACGCTTTCGGGCGGTGAAGCCCAGCGCGTGAAGCTGGCGAAAGAGCTGTCAAACCGCGCGACGGGGCGCACGCTTTACATCCTCGATGAGCCGACGACAGGCCTGCATTTCCATGACGTGGCGAAGCTTCTCGAAGTGCTGCATCAGCTCGTCGAAGCCGGAAATACGGTCGTCGTCATCGAGCACAACCTGGAAGTCATCAAGACCGCCGACTGGATTATTGACATGGGACCCGAAGGCGGTGACGGCGGTGGCAAGGTCGTGGCGGCCGGAACGCCGGAAGACATTGCGGCCTGCGCGGAAAGCTACACGGGCGGATATTTGAAGAAGCTTCTTAGACGTCGCGCGGCGCGGAAGCCAGCGGGTGCGAAGGCCCCGGCGAAGAAGGCGGCCGCGAAGAATGGGGTCGCTGCGCGGAAAACCGGAAACGGGCGGCGGCAAGCGGCGGAATAATCCACAAATAATCCCTTTTTGTTTTATGTTTGTTCTTTACATTCATGTTCA
>JAJFHK010000009.1 GCA_021775655.1 Filomicrobium sp.
AAAACCAGACCTGGAAGATCAACGTCAGCGGAGCATAGAAAAGAAGTCGGGACTCATGGCGTGCGATCGTCAGCGTATCAGAGAGCCACTGGCCGCGCGCGCTTCCCGACCGGCGAATGGGCTCGGCACCGTCTTGCAAGGAAGCGTTCATGCAGCTTTTGATTCAGGTTGGAAATGGTCGGTGGTCAATCGGATGAGTGCAGAGGCGAGTCGTCCTGCCTCATCACATAGATCTTCCTTTGCGGCGTCAGCAACGATGTGTCCAGCATTCATCACGATGAGGCGGTCGCAGAGTTCTTCGGCTTCTTCGACGATATGGGTCGACATCAAAATTGCGCGGTCCTGGGACAGTCGTTTCAAGAGACGGCGCAGGTCCACCTTCTGTTTCGGATCGAGCCCGTCGGTTGGCTCGTCCAGAAGTAAGACCGGTGGATCGTGTATCAGTGCTTGCGCCAGCCAGGCCCGCTGGCGCCAGCCTTTGGATAGCGTGCCCAGTTGCTGGCCGGATACCGCGCCAATAGCCAGCATTTCTGTAACGTTGGCAGTCGCACGGCTGCCAAGCCTCCCTCGTAAACCACGAGATTCAGCGGCAAATTTTAGGAATTCTCCGACGGTTAGGTTCGAAAAGCCGTTGGCAGCTTCCGGAAGGTAGCCGAGCGCGCGTTGCGCCTGCAGCCGGTCCTTGACGATGTCGAATCCAGCAATAGACGCGTAGCCTGTATCTGGACCGAGCGAACCTGCCAACATACGCATCGTCGTCGATTTGCCTGCTCCATTGGAGCCGAGCAGACCGACAATGTTGGACGGGGCTACCGAAAAACTGACAGCGCTTACCGCCTTGTGAGTGCCGAATGATTTCGACAGGTCTCGCGATTCGATCAAAGTCATTAGGGATGGGGTCCTGACAGGTGAGGATGCCGCCGAGTGGCAGGCACTGTCGCTCCTCATCAGGGCCGAAGGTCCGAAACGAAGCCTGCAACGATGAATAGCGCGATGGACACCATCGTGACGACGTAACCGACGGTGGTCAAGCGCTTCGCCAGCAGGCCTTGTTTGCTGTCAGGTTCGTTGGCTTCGGGTTCGTTGCGGCCGCGCGGCTTAGCAACGAGCGACCCGGCTGTCACCAGAAGCGCTCCGACGACAGCCAACGCGATCACAATGTGGCGCTGCGAAATCTGAATCAGTAGGTCGATCATGGCGCGACCACCCCTGGGTGTTAGGAGTCGGCCTTGCCATATGCTTCGGCGAAGTCCGATCCGGATCCCGACTTGAAGCTCTTCATGGCTTCCTCGTGCAAGATGCCCATCGCTTCACGCTTGATTTCATAGGCTTCTGGCGAATTCAGCATCTTGTAATCGCGTGGACGTGGAAGGTTGACCTCGATAACTTTGCGGACGTTAGCGGGGCGGTTCGACAAGACGATGATCCGGTCGGCAAGGAAGATTGCCTCATCGATTTCGGAGGTGACGAACAGGTTCGTGCGGCGATTTTCTTCGAACAAGCGCAGGAAGAACTCCTGCATCAGCCCGCGCGACATGGCATCGAGTCCTCGGAACGGCTCATCCATGATCATGATGCGCGGATTGTTAATCAAAGCGCGGGCGAGTTCGGCGCGCCTCTGCATACCGCCAGAAAGCTGCAAGGGATATTTGTGCTTGAATTCGCTCAGGCCGACTTTGACCAGCAGACGGTCAGCTTCCTCACGCAGGGCGTTGCCCTTTAAGTCGCCCCGCAACTTGGGTCCGAATATGATATTTTGATAGGTCGTCTGCCATGGCATCAACGCCGTTTCCTGGAACACAACCATGCGATCGCGAGCTGGGCCCGTAACTGGCTTATCATCGAGAAGGATTTCGCCTGTGTCGGGGAACTCAAACCCGGCGATGAGGTTGACAAGCGTGGACTTCCCGCATCCCGACGGGCCGACGACGACGGTCAACTCACCGGGTCGAATTTCGACGCTGAGGTTGTCGATGACTTGCTGCTGCTCCCATTCGTCACCGTAGGACTTGGAGACATTGCGGAGCTCGACCTTACTCTTACCTGCAGTCAGGTCGGCGGTGTTGGCGGATGCTTCTAGCGTATCCTGCGCCATGGCTATCTTTGGACCTTTCGTCACTTAATCATTCGAATTGTAGTGCCTCACATGCTTCCTGGCGCAGTGGCCCTAGAAGAGGCGCTTCCACGGCATGTACCAGTCGCCAATCATGCGGATTGCGCTCGACGAGAGATATCCGGCGATTCCCACCGAAATCATGCCAACCACGATCTGCTCGAGCGACCCTCCCATGTAGGAATTCCAGATGAAGAAGCCGAGGCCGCCGCCGCCCTGAGTGCCGCCGCCTGAAATCATCTCGGCTGCGAGCACGACTTCCCAGGTAATCCCCATGCCGACGGCAGCTCCAGTGAAGATTGATGGCAAGGTGCCGGGCAGAATGATCTTAGAGAAGAGGTCCCATTGAGAAGCGCCCATCGACTGCGCCGCCCTCAAGTAGCGGACGTCGATATTGCGGGCACCGCCGAGGACGTTGATCACGATGGTGAAGAACGCTCCGAGAAACGTAATGAACGCAATCGACATTTCGTTCGTCGGCCAGAAGATCAAGGATGCCGGAACCCATGCGAGCGGCGGGATAGGGCGGAGGATTTCAAATGGCGGAAAGAATATACCGCGGAAGTACTTGTTGACCGCGAGCAGGAGGCCGAAGGGAATACCAAGAAGCATCGCCATCAGAAAGCCGGAGAGAACGCGCTTGAAACTGGAATACCAGCTTTCCCAGTAGCCGACCTTCGGCAACACCTCCAACCAGGTCGCAGCAACATCGGTCGGCGGCGGGATCAAGCCGACGCCTGGGATCATCCATTCCTTACCGAACCATTCGTCCCAACGGGAACCGATTTCCCAAAAAAACAAGAAGACGATTATTGCTGTGATGCCTCGCCATAAGGATTGGTTCTGCCAAAGTTTCTGCAGTCGGCTACGCTTTCTTGGCGTGGCCGATGCGGCTGCGTGCGTGGATGGCTGGGCAATGTCGGTCATGTGTGGTTTCCGGATCCTTTTGTCGGCTCAAGCCATTCTTAGGCAAGTTCGCGTTCACCGGCCTGGAAGGCCTTGATAGCTTCTTCGTGAACCGCCTCGTTTACTTCGTCCATCAACAGGCGGAATTGTTCTGAGGATTGAGTTTCGTACGAGCGCGGGCGGGGGATGTTAACTTCCACCGTCTTCTTCAGCTGACAGGGGCGCGTCGTCACGACGTGAACTTTGTCACCGAGAAAGATTGCCTCTTCCAGGTCGTGCGTGATGAAGAAGATCGTCACCTTCGTGCGGTCGTAGGTTTCAAGCAGTGATTCATGCATGATGGACTTGGTCAACGCATCCATGGCGCGATAGGGCTCGTCAAGGAGAAGCACCTTGGGATCGTTGATGAGTGCGCGCACGATTTCAGCGCGGCGCGACATGCCTGAGGAAACTTCACCGGGGTATTTTGTTACGACGTCGCCAAGGCCGGCCTCGGCCAGCATGTCGCTGGCTTTTTCGAGAGCCTGCCGCTTCCTTAGCTTGCCCTGGACGATGGGGCCGTAGGCAACATTCTCGGCCAGTGTCTTCCACGGGAAAAGAGCGCCGTGTTGGAACACGACCATACGTTCCGCGCCCTGGTCGGCTTTCGGTTTACTTGGTCCGCAAAGGAGTTCGTTGTCGAGCAGGATCTCGCCTTCGGTAATCGAGTGAAAACCTGCAATCGCGTTGAGCAAAGTCGTCTTGCCGCAACCCGACGGCCCAACAATCATACAGACCTCACCGGCAGCTATTTCCATGGAGCAGTTGTCGACTGCCATGACGTTGACGCCTTCAGGATCGTAGATCTTGGTAACGTTGCGAATGCTCAACGCACCGCGCCCTTCGTTAGCGGCCATAGGTTTTGCGCCCTCACTTGCTACCGGGGTTGAAATGTTCATGTCGTCAAGGTCCTAAATGTCTAATCACTAGAGGCGGCGGTCAGCGTCCCTGCAAGGCGAGTGCCTTAACGTGCCACTGCATCAGCCAGTTTCCAAGCATGCGGACCAACATGGATGTCACCCAGCCGACGAAACCCAGGGTGATCATGCCGATGACCATTGGGACGGTGACGTTGTTCATGTAGGAATCGACGATCAGATATCCCAGACCAAGATCGCCCGAGACCATTTCGGCCGCGACGAGGGAGAACCAAGCGACGCCGATGGAGATTTGAAGTCCGGTAAAGATGAATGGCAAAGCGCCGGGGACAACGACATTCTTGAAGATGTCCCAGTTGCTCGAACCAAGGCAGCCCGCGGCGCGGAAGTAAGCCTCGTCGATCGAGTCAACACCGAGCATCGTGTTCAAAGTCGTCACGAACAGCGAAGCTAGCGTTGCAAGAAAGATCACGGGCGCTTCGAAGCCTGGGAACATCAAAATCGACAAAGGGACCCATGCGAGAATGGGGATCGGCCGCAAGGTTTCGAGAATTGGGAAGGCGTAATCGCGAATGCGGCGCGACCAACCCATAAACAGTCCAAGAGGAACTCCGACACCTGTTGCGATGCTAAATGCGATCAAAATACGCCTGCAGCTGACTAGGATATGATCGTAGTATTCCTGGGTGTAGATCGAAATCCCCTGAAAAGGCGTTGGTGAGAAAAGGTCCTTAGATACGGCTACCGGTCCCGGAATCTTGTCGAAGCGATCGACGCGAAGACCTTCGCACAACAACCACCAAGTGAAGAGCCAAAGGGCGACTCCAAACAAAGTCAGGTAAGGAGTTGGTGTCTGTAACGACTTCCCCAGTCTGTAAAAGAACAAGGACATGCCGGTTGGCGCCTTGGTTCTGCGGGGTACTGCCGTCGCTGCGGCTGTCTGGCTCATGGTTTCTCGCTAGGCTCTCTTCATCGTGCCGGATCGGCAAGGGTGGTTTTGCTTTGCGACCAGTCAGTTCGCAAATCGGTGACTTGGCATTTGCGTGCGTTGTTCTTTTACAACGAAAACGTGAATATCCGCTCAGCGCTTATGATCGTTGTACGACTTGGCCGCGGCGGTCGCTTCGTAATCGGCCTGTCGTTTTATCTGCTATTCGCGGTTGCTGGGCTTCAGAGTGGAGCTCGAAAGCCCAGCAACTTGTCGTTTGTCTCGTATTA
>JAJFHK010000081.1 GCA_021775655.1 Filomicrobium sp.
GAGATTGGTGCGGAATATGAGGGACTGGCCCCGTCCTTCGCTTCGCACTTCCATTTCGACGGCCAGAAACGGTGCATCCGCGACCGTGACATCGATTTTTTCAGCTGGAGTAACAAGGAAATAGCGGCCGTCCTCATCGCGCCTTAAAACACGCGCGAAAAGTTTGACCAGCTGCGGTCGGCCAATTGCACTGCCCTTGTAAGCCCACGTACCATCTGCAGCTATCTCCAGCCCGATATCGCCACAATAGGGCGGATCCCAAGCATCAACAGGAGCATCTCCTTTGAGGCTTGCCACCTGCACAAGCGCTTCAAGCCCCTGGATTCGCGTACACACACCGTGATCCTTGGGCTGTGAATTCATCGTATCCCCTGAACACACCGGGAAAAACCTCCAAGTTTCCGACCTTTGGGTAGGGCCTTAACGAACATTCACTTGACCCTGCCCCGGCATCCCTTGATCGTACCGCCGCCGTGGCTTTCCAAGGCACCAGTTTGGCCGCAACGATGATATAAGGCCCACTAACACAGTTTGTGCAATCACCTGCAGACTGACCATAAATCACACTCAGGGACGTGCCGCGGGCATGAGCAAGACCATGGAAACAGACACGACCATCGTTCCCCGCCTCGAAGCCGCCGCCGAACGCATACGGGAAGCCCACGCCAGCGCTGCCACGGTAATCTTCGGCCAGGACGAAGTTATCGAGCAGGCACTCATCACCATCCTTTCAGGCGGTCACGCTCTGTTGATAGGCCTCCCGGGCCTCGCCAAAACATTGCTTGTCGACACCCTTGGCACAGTCCTCGGCCTCGATGCCAAGCGCGTACAATTCACACCCGACCTAATGCCCTCCGACATCATTGGCTCCGAAGTTCTCGATGAGGTGCCCGGCGAGAAGCGTTCATTTCGCTTCATCAAGGGCCCGGTTTTCACGCAACTGCTGATGGCCGACGAAATTAACCGCGCGTCGCCAAAAACTCAGTCGGCCTTGCTTCAGGCCATGCAGGAACATCACGTTTCCGTGGCTGGCATTCGCCATGACATCCCCGAACCATTCCACGTCCTCGCGACTCAGAACCCGCTGGAGCAGGAAGGAACCTATCCCCTGCCGGAAGCCCAGCTTGATCGGTTCCTCTTGCAGATCGACGTCAACTACCCCGACCTCGCCTCCGAGCGCCGGATGCTGCACGCAACGACAGGCACCGAAAAGACCGAACTTAAGCGAGTTCTTTCCGCCGGCGAGTTGATGGAGATTCAAAGACTCGTCCGCCAGATGCCGGTACCTGACAGAATCGTTGATGCAATTCTCAACCTTGTACGTTCCGCACGCCCCGCGACTGGCGCCAATGAGGAAGCCGACCGCTTTCTTTCCTGGGGCCCCGGCCCTCGCGCCAGCCAGGCACTCATGCTGGCAGTCCGCGCCAAAGCGCTGCTTGACGGCCGCTTGGCGCCATCCGTCGATGATGTAATTAGTTTGGCCAGTTCTGTCCTAAGGCACCGTATGGCCCTGAACTTCACGGCGCGCGCGGAAGGCAAAGAGCTCGATTCCATCATTGACCACCTCGCAGAGCAGGTGGGATAAACCGCGCATGGTCGCCAACTCCGAGAAGGTCAGTAACGCTGGAACCGCACAAGTCGTCCGGCTTGAGTCAGCCGCCCACGCGCTGGCTGAGCGACTACCTGATCTGATGCTGGAAGCCGCACGCATTTCGCATACCGTAACGCACGGTGTCCATGGCCGCCGCCGTGCCGGACCCGGCGAAACGTTCTGGCAATTTCGCCAGTACGAACCAAATGACTCCACCACCCTGATAGACTGGCGGCGCAGCGCGTCATCCAGCCACGTCTACGTGCGTGAACGAGAGTGGGAAGCCGCTCACACCGTCTGGCTTTGGCCTGACCTCTCGGCGTCGATGAATTTCCAGAGCACCCTCGCTCCTGTATCAAAACGTGACCGCGCCGTAGTCTTGATGCTGGCACTCGCCGAACTCCTTGTCCGCGGAGGCGAACGTGTCGGACTGCTCGGGCTGACCAACCCTACTGCCAGCCGCCGCGCCACAGCACGGCTTGCCGAATCCCTGGTCGCCCATTCGGAAGAACCAGCCCTCACATCGGGACTACCGCCTGCAGCACGAATCTCTCGCTTCTCCGGTACCGTTCTGATCAGCGATTTTCTCGACCCGCTTGACCAGATATCTGACGCCTTGAAACGGCTCGCCGGCGCCGACATTTCCGGCCACCTCGTCCAGGTTCTCGATCCGATAGAAGAATCGCTGGCATTCGAAGGCCGCATGGAATTCATCGATCCTGAAGACGGGCAACGCTGGATTGGCGACAGGGTTGAAGCATTGCGCGACGAATACCGGGAGCGCCTGGAAACCCATCAGCGTGGCTTGCGTGAAATAGCGAACCGTCTCGGCTGGTCTCTGCTCATCCACCATACCGACCGCCCGGCTACCGAACCGATGTTGAACCTGATTGCCAGGCTCCAGGACAACGGGAGGCGCTTTTCATGAGCTTTGGCGCACTCGCCTTCCTCAGTCCTTGGCTGCTGACAGGACTCGCCGCCCTGCCGCTCATCTACTGGCTGCTGCGCACAACTCCACCGCGCCCACAACGTCAAACATTTCCAGCAACCCGTATCCTCGCCGACCTCGAAAATCGCGAGAAAACTCCATCCAAGACACCGTGGTGGCTCTTGCTGATCCGGCTACTGGCAGCAGCCCTGGTAATCTTCGCACTTGCCGATCCCATAATGAATCCTGAACGGCAGACGACGCTTGCAGGCACTGGCCCGCTGGTCATTGCGATCGATAACGGCTGGGCCGGTGCATCCAACTGGGATAACCGAAAGGGAATGATCGACCGCCTGATCACAACGGCCGAATCGCAGGCGCGACCGGTTATGATCCTGCCGACCGCGGGTTTGGGTGCCCACACGCCGAAGATCGAGGCCCCCAGCGAAGCACGCACAACGGCCCGAGCCCTTAATCCGATGCCCTATGCACCCGATCGCACCGCTGCCTCGGCGGCGATGAAAACCGCACTAAACAATACCGATGGGATCAGCATCGTCTGGCTCACAGATGGCATCGACCACACCGGAACCGGCAACACATTTGCTAAGGATATGTCGTCCGCTGCCAAGGGCGGCACCTTCGCCGTCGTGACCGATGCAGTAGGCGCCGAACCCCTCGGCCTGGAAGCAAAAGTATCGGCGAATGGAGGCCTCGAGGCCCGCGTCATACGCGCTTCCGGTCCTGCAACGGTTGGCCGTTTGGAAGCCTACTCCGCTCGCAGCGAACTCCTCGGCACGTCTGACTTCCAACTCTCTCCAGGC
This sequence comes from Filomicrobium sp., assembly GCA_021775655.1. Classification (GTDB taxonomy): domain Bacteria; phylum Pseudomonadota; class Alphaproteobacteria; order Rhizobiales; family Hyphomicrobiaceae; genus Filomicrobium. The sequence goes on from JAJFHK010000081.1 coordinate 3,344, forward strand.
GAATTCAACACGACAGCAAGTTTCGAGTTGCCGCTCGAACTGCGCAATCAAGTAACGCGGATTGCAATCGCCGGTCAGCAATCGGCTGGTGCTGTCAGCCTTCTTGATGCCCGCGCCCGCCGCCAGCGCGTTGGCCTTATCTCCGGAGAATCCCGCGAACAGTCCCAACCCTTGCTGGCGCCCTTCTACTACATCGAAAAAGCACTCGGTCCGACAGCCGAAGTCGTGAAGCCTGAGGACAAGAATATAGCGGCCGGTATCGAGGCCGCATTAAAGCGGAATTCCAGCGTGTTGATCTTGGCCGACATCGGCACTCTGCCACCCAAAATCGGCGACGGACTATCCGAATGGATTGAGAAGGGCGGCATCATGGTCCGGTTTGCCGGGCCTCGTCTCGAAAAAGGCGGAGACGATCTCCTGCCCGTTCCCTTGCGCATCGGCGGCCGTACCCTCGGCGGTGCTCTGTCTTGGTCAACGCCGCAAAAGCTTGGCGCCTTCGAGGACACCAGCTTGTTCGCTGGACTGACAATTCCCGAAGACGTTGCGGTTCGCCGTCAGGTTCTTGCCGACCCAGCGCAAATCGGAAACGAAGTCAGCGTCTGGGCCCGGCTCGCCGATGGCACGCCGCTCGTGACAGCCGCCAAGCGAGGCGACGGGCTCATCGTGTTGTTTCATGTAACCGCCAATACCGATTGGTCAAACGTGCCTATATCGGGACTGTTTGTCGAGATGTTGAACCGCATCGTCAGCCTCGGAAGGTTGGGCGGCACTCCTGCTGGAGAAGTGACTGGCGCTGCGGGAGCCAAATCCGCACAAGCGGCCACCAGTTCTGGAGCAGTGAGTCCATTCGAAACTTTGGACGGCTTTGGCCAACTCGGCCCGCCGCCGCCGACCGCGCGTGCCATTCCAGTCGACAGTTTCGAAAGCACAGCTGCTGGCCCCGGCCATCCTCCCGGTTATTATGGCTCTGCTGGCACACCGCGCGCACTCAACGTCATCGCCCCGGAAGCCGAACTGGAACCGCTACCAGCATTACCCTCCAGCACCCAAAAACTCGCTTACGCAAGTACCGAATCCGAGCCCCTCAAACCAACACTGCTGGCATTGGCTTTTACTCTTATCCTTGTCGACATCCTCGCAGTCCTATTGATGCAGGGTATCATCGGAGTTTTCTCATCAGTTCCGCGCGGACCAGCACAAGCCGGAAAGGCCTCGCTTGCAGCACTAGCCGTTATGGGTTTTGGGTTTGCGGTTATCGCACTACCGCCGCCGGTCGTCGCACGGTCGCTTGGCGAGCTTGAGAAGAAGGCGCTGAAAGCAACAGGAAACGTCACGTTCGGTTACGTCTTAACTGGAAAATCCCAAGTCGACGAAACCAGCCGCATCGGACTTTCCGGGCTCTCACGAGTCATGAAGTTGCGCACCGCCGTCATTCCCGGTGATCCGATGGCGGTCGATATCGTCAACGACGATATCTCGTTCTTCCCTGTGCTCTATTGGCCCGTTGAATCCGACGCCGACCCACTGCCGGAGAAGACCCTCGCCAAAATTGACGCCTTCATGAAACAAGGCGGCATGATCATTTTCGATACACGCGATCAGGGAACAGGTATGCCCACAGGGCTTTCCACCGGCAAGGAAACGCCGCTGCAAGCTATCATCGGGAAACTCGATTTGCCGCGCCTCGAACCCGTGCCGGAAGGTCATGTGCTGACCAAGTCGTTCTATCTTCTGCGCCAGTTCCCCGGCCGCTGGGACGGTGGCCAGCT
>JAJFHK010000082.1 GCA_021775655.1 Filomicrobium sp.
CACAAGCCAATCCGGCCTTGAACGTCGCAATCAAGCCTGCTGAAATTTCCGGTTCTGCAAGTAGCAAACGGTCTGCGCCCCCAGCGCGCGCCGCCATCATACGCATCGCAACCGATGGTGACACGGCCAGCGCACCCCGAAAGCAGGAAAATGCCAGAACAATACTTCCCGGTATCCGCGGCAATGCACGGAATGCGAACCGGTGAAAGCCGCTCACACCTTGTCGCCGCTCAGCACTGTCGACAGGTGCAACCGGCGCAACCAGCGCCAACCCACTCACTCGTTCTCCGAATGCCGTTGCCAACGCGACCGCATAGGGGCCGCCACCTGAAACACCAACAACTCCGAAACGTTTCACTCCAAGTGCTGCAAGCAGGCTATCCACGTCAGAAGCATAGTCGCCTAGTCGGACACTACTATGCGGGGCGTCAGACAGGCCGTAGCCCCAGCGGTCCGGACTGATAAGCCATAGACCTAACCGCTTGGCTTCGGCATCTGCGACAGCAAATTTGCACCGCGAACCAGGCGTCCCATGTAGAGCAACGACCGGGTACCCACCAGGTTCACCAAAACAGCAGTATCCAAGTCGCCGCCCATCGGAAAGTTCATGCACATAGTCGTTCTGCGGCACAAATTCATCCATTGATCCGAAGTCGGGCAGTTTCTCTGCCGACCCAAACAGGCAATAGAATCCTCGAATATCAATATGATTTATGACGCCGTAACGGCGTCGCACCTCAACAAATCGTGCCCACCCGGACGATTGACGAAAATAAACGGGCAATGCCAGCTTGGCCGCAAATGCGCCGCAGACCGACGATCACAATGGCTCAACCAGTTTGACGAATTTTGCAAAGGAACCGCCGACATGCTTCGCACCCTCGCCTCTTGCATCGTATTGGCCTCGCTCTTCATCACCGGAGCTGTTGCCCAGAATGTCGACATCATCAAACAGCGCAAGGAACTGCTAAGCCAAATGGGCAAGGCGGCTAAGGAACCCGGCAAGATGATGAAGCAAGAAATTCCCTTTGACGAAGCGAAGGTCCAGGCCGCACTCGACACGATTATTGCAAATGCAGCAAAGCTCCCGGAACTATTCCCCGACGACTCAAAAACCGGCGGAAAGACGGAAGCGCTTCCAGCCATTTGGGAAAACAAAGAGGATGTTGTTCAGCGTTACGAAAAGCTCGTCGCCGATGCGAAAGCCGCCAAAACTGCCGTCAGCGACGAGTTTGATTTTATGGAAACCTGGCCGAAGGTCGCCGGCAATTGCGGTGGTTGTCATAAGAAATACCGGGTGAAGAAGGAATAAATTGCCGCCGGCCGGCTCCGCCCGATGCCATCGACCGAAGAAAGCAAATCCACGCAATCGGCACCCAACCCTGTTGATGTCGTTGCCTGGGATTGGCCGACAAGAGCTTTCCATTGGCTTCTTGTCGCGCTGGTAGCGACGGCTTGGGCGACATTTGAGTTCTCAGAAGAAATCGGCGACAGCGTTCTAAAGTGGCATCGCTGGACAGGTCTCTTAATACTTACACTTCTGGTTTGGCGGCTGCTGTGGGGCTTCTTCGGGACGTCGACGTCGCGCTTTTCAAATTTCGTCCCGAGCCTGACGACGCTCTTCAGCTATTCCAAAGCAGCAACACGTGGCCAGGAGCCAAAGTTTCTCGGCCACAACCCACTGGGCAGCGTCATGATACTGGCGCTTCTCGCACTTCTCATCACCCAAGCCTCACTTGGGCTCTTCACAGTTGAGCACAACGATCTGACCGCCGGGCCGCTCTACCTTTTCATCAGCGAAGCAGGACGCAAGACCGCGTCGAGCTGGCACGGATTTCTATTCGAAACTGTTACAATTTGGCTGATCGGCATCCATATCGCCGTCAACATTGCCTTCGCGCTTCTCCGCAAAGAGCCGCTCATCAAAGCCATGCTGACGGGCCAAAAACCTGCTTCCAATTACGTCGATGCTGATGAAGCAGACGTCGTTGCGCGTCCGTTGCTTCGCGCTGCCGTACTGCTCGCTTTCGCTGCCGTCATGGTATTCGGAGGCATCTGGGCGGTGGGTGGCAGATTCCTGTCGATGCGCCTGTGGTGAACAAGGGCTCGAGGGCCGCTAAACCTCAAGTTTCGACATGATCACATTCTGGGCTTCACGAGTATTCGGCGTCCATTCCGCAACGTTCGATGCGAAAAGGTTCGCCTGAGATTTCAGGATTACGCCGTCATCAAGGATACGCAGGCCATTGGCCTTCAGCGTCGAGCCGGTCGTCGTGATGTCGACGATCAAATCGGCAGTTCCCGCAGCCGGTGTCCCTTCAGTGGCCCCAAGGCTCTCGACAATACGGTAGTCATTGAAACCATGACTGACAAAAAACTGGCGAGCCAGATTGACGTATTTTGTGGCAACCCGGAACCAACGACCATGCGCGGCACGAAAACTACCAGCCAACTCATCGAGATGAGCAATCGTTCGAACATCCAGCCAACAATCAGGAACGGCCACGACAACATCCGCAAAACCAAACCCTAGCGGCTTCAGGAGTTGAACCCGTGTTTCCCAGTCCGTCATGCGTTCCTGCACGAGATCGGCACCTGTAATTCCTAGATGCGCCTTGCCGGTCTTCAAATACCAGGCAATTTCGGAAGCTGAGACGAACAATACGTCAGCCTTATCAACCCCCTCGATCTCACCGTGATAGCCGCGCTCATTACCAGTCTTGCGCACAATCAATCCCGACTCGGCAAGCGCATTAATCGCCTGTTCCATCAGGCGACCTTTTGAAGGCAGTGCCAATTGAAGCCTATCGGTCATCGCTCAACGAGCCCCATTGCCCTGCGAAAGGTTGTTGGTCTTGCTATCATGGTGTCAGTCGTCATCGAGGTGTTCGCCTTGCAAGTCATTAGCCGCGCACAGCACTAAGCAATCGTTCGGTATGAATAGCCCCACCCACCGCTGGAATATCGGCTGGCGCACCACACATCTTCATCAAGCCATCGTAACGCCCACCACCGGCAACCGGGCTGCCTTCACCGAGATCCGGCAACTGAACTTCAAACACAAAGCCTGTGTAGTATTCCAGCGAACGCCCGAACTCAGCCGAGAATTCCGCCTTGGCCACATCCACACCGAGATCGGAAAGAAGTTGCAAACGCTTATGATAGCTATCAAGCGCCGGCGAAATATCGACACCGATATCCCGAATGAGATCCTTTACCCGCGCACCCGCCGCGCGAGCTGGTGCCCTCACCCCAATGTAGCCTTCGATCAGATGTGCTGTCTCAACCGGCAGCCGCGCTGCGCGCTGGTCGGCGGCAATGCGTGCAAGATTACCGGTAATTCCCTCCAGCGTGCGCACGCCCTGTAGTTCTATGCCGTGATTATCGAGATATTTCGCTACCTGGCGCACCGACTCTCCTTCACGGTCGGGATCGATCATCTCCAGCAATTCTTGCGGCATACCGCTGGCCCTGGCTGCGGGCAATGACGTCAACCTCTCTAGTTCTTCGCGGAAGGTCTGCGGCCGCCAGAATTGATGGCGCAACCGTTCTCTCCAGCGCTCCGGCATTTCGATTGCACCCAGCAACGCACGGAATAGACCAAGATCGCCTATTCTCAGCTTCCACTGCGTAAGCCCGGACTCCTCCAGCCCCTTAAGGATGGTCGCAAGCGTGTGCGCATCCCCTTTTTCACGATCACTACCTCCGAAGGTCTCAATCCCGCACTGACGGAATTCTCGAGGGTGCGCCGCGTCAGCTCCGCGTGGCTGAAAACGGAAAGCTGACCCGTTGTAGCAATAGTTCGCCTTTTCGGTGCCTTCAGGGTGCCGTTCCAAATGCAACCGGCAAGTTGGTACGGTCAGGTCCGGCCGCAGACAAAACTCATCGCCGTCCGGATCGGTAAAGACGTAACTGCGCGCACGTAACGCTTCTCCGATCACATCGAGGTAGACATCAGCAGGTTGAAGAACTGCCGGCGCAACGGCTTCGTGACCCGAGTCGACGAATGTCGACAAAAGCTTGCGAGCTTGTTCTTCAAGAGCTTCAAATTCGCGTGCTGTTTCAGCAACCATGTTCAATCCGTGTGTCGCGCAATGATCTTCTTCACCTCGGTGACGAGATCAGCCTCCGGGACCGAAACCTGAGCCGGGCGGCTTTCCTTCCATTCCTTATTGTCGGCAATCGACTGCGCAGCCTTGGCGCCCTCGATCAGATCCTTGATTTGCACTTCGCCGGCATCTCGCTCATTCGAACCTTGGATGATGACGCAGGGCGCACCGCGCATGTCCGCGTACTTCATTTGAGCGCCGATCTTCTTCGAAGTACCGACATACATTTCAGAACGCACACCGGCATCGCGCAGTTCCTGAGCCATGCGCTGATAGCGCGGCAACTGCTCCCGGTCCATAACCAGCACGACAACGGGACCGGAAGCTACTGCCCCCTTGTTGCGGCCTAGGGCGGTCAGCGCCGACTGAAGCCGCGACACGCCGATGGAAAAGCCCGTTGCCGGAACCGACTTGCCAGTAAACCGCGCCACGAGGTCGTCATAGCGCCCGCCACCGCCAACAGAGCCAAAACGGACTGGCCGCCCCTTTTCATCTTTGACTTCAAACGTCAGTTCGGCTTCGAAGACAGGCCCGGTGTAGTACTCGAGGCCACGCACGATTGAGGGGTCGAAGCGCACGCGATCCGAATCGTAACCAGCGGCACAAAGCAACTCTGCCATCTGTGTTAGTTCGGCGATGCCCTCCACGAACCGGGTAGAATCCGGAAAAAGAGAACGGAGCCGAGAGAGCACGTTCAGATTTTCCGAAGGTCCAGTGAGTCCCACGTCAAACCCTGTTAAGCGATAGGCACCTGTCCCCGCCCGTAAAGTCTGTGCACTGCTACTAGTAACAAATTCGATAATCGAATTGTTCGCGGCTTCTGAAAGCCCCGCCCCCACAGTGAAATCACCCGATTCGTCCCTCCTACCCGCGCCCAACAATTCCCGAACGCCATCAACACCGAGCCGGTCAAGCTTGTCGACAGCACGAAGAATAATCAGTCGCATCTCTCCCGCAACATCATCGGGCCCCAAGCCGATTCCTTCCAGCACACCATCAAGAACCTTCCGGCTGTTGACACGGATGACGTATTCTCCCCGCTCAATACCGATTGCTTCCATCGTATCGGCGGCAAGCATGCAGATCTCAGCGTCGGCTGCGACACTTGCTGTGCCGACCGTATCGGCATCGAACTGGGTGAACTGTTTGAAGCGACCCGGTCCAGGCTTCTCGTTGCGCCACACCGTCCCCGTGGCGTAGCGCCGGAACGGGGTCGGCAGCTTGTTTTGATTCTCCGCAACATAGCGCGCAAGCGGCGCGGTCAGGTCGTAGCGCAGACTGAGCCACCGCTCATCTTCGTCCTGCAACGAAAACACACCCTCGTTTGGCCGATCGCCGTCGGGCAGGAATTTGCCGAGCGCATCGGTATATTCGAACGCGGGCGTTTCCAGAGCTTCAAAGCCATAGCGCTCGTAAACCTCAGCTATGGTTGCAAGCATCGCCTGCGTCGCGCGCAGTTCATCCGCCTCGATATCGCGGAATCCTTTGGGCAGTCGCGCAGCGGGCCGCACGGGCTTTACTTTTTTAGCCATGGAGTGGTTCAAAAGCGCTTTCTAAGTGTTCGAATCAAACAAGCCGGAGCAGGTCTTCTCCGGCGCGGGCCCCATTACCATGCTTCCCAAGGCGGCGCAAAGCTCTGGTCCGGCGAACCATCATAAATGGATCGTCGCGACGAAAAATCATCTGATTAACAGAGACTTAGAGGCAGACCCGACCGTCTGGCTGCCGCACCTAATTAGTGGTCCACTCGCAATGGCTTAAGCAAACTAAATCGGGTTAACCACTCAAAGTCTTGGATCGACCGGCTCGCACTCAAGTGCAAGAATTGCAAAGACGCATTCGTGCACCCGGCGCAACGGTTCCCGAGCCACAAAACGCAACAGCGACTCTTCACCAAGCGCGAACTCGCGCATCGCAAGCGACCGCTTCAAGCCCAGACCGCGCCGCCGCAAACGAGCAAGATTGCCTTCAAGATCGTACTCCGGGCCGTAAATAATGCGCAGATACTCCGAGCCCCGCACCTTGATCGCCGGTTGCACCATGCCGCGCGTGCCGCGCACAGTGAATTCAAGCGGTTTGACCACCATCCCTTCCCCGCCCCTGCCCGTTTGTTCGAGCCACCATTCGGTCGCCCCCAGACGCTCAGCTTCGCTTGAAAGATCAACGACGCGGTAAGCCGTCGACATCAGACTTGGAGAACCTTCGGCGGTAATCAGTCCCAATTCCTGCATGTGCCAAAGGTGGTCGCGATCCATGTGCACCTTACCTTCACTAGCAAGTAGGTGAAACGGTGCGAACTTATAGTCGTCGAGAGATGCGACAGGCCAGCAGTAGCGTCGGTATGCTTCGACATACTGATCCGCCCGCGCCTTGCGCGACATAAATTCTTCAAGCAAATCTGACGTTTCCAGCCCGGTTTTACCTGCCTGTTCGAGCAGCGAGACGGCTTCACCAAGACCCGCGGTTGCCGCCGCGCCCGTTGCTGCGTACTGCTCACGGATCAATGCTTGTGCCTTCGCCGACCATGGCATCAGTTCGGCATCGAGAAGCACCCAGTCGGTTTCAAAACGCGTCCAGAAACCGCACGCATCCATTGCCTTACGGATACGCTCCAACATCTCCTCGGTGGTTCCTGCATCCGCAAAAAACGATCGCCCCGTGCGCGTAAAGAGTGCGCCCGCATCGCCCGCTGTGACACCAAACCGGCGCTTGGCCGCGTCCTTGTCGCGGCACACGACGGCTAACGCACGCGACCCCATGTGTTTTTCTTCGATGACGACACGGGCCACACCTTCCTTTTCAAAGTAGGCGAATGCTTCGTCGGGATGTTCGAGAAAGCCCTCCCGCATAGATGTCTCGCAAGGTGACATCGTCGGAGGCAAGTGAATGAGCCACTTTGGATTGATCGCAAACCGGCTCATAACTTCGAGAGCTGCAGCAGCATTTGCTTCCGGCACCTGGATGGTCCGTCCCGCGACGGTCGTTACAATACGCTTGCCGATGACGTCATCGAGATCCAGGAGATCATCGTGCATCGCCTGCTGGGAAAGTTCGACACCAGGTCGCGTCGGTGGATGCCCCATGGGCCGGATCGGTGGCGAATAAACTTCCGCTGCTGGGACCGAAATGATCTCTTTTTCAGGCCATCTCAGCGCCGTTAGCTTGCCGCCGAACACGCAGCCTGTATCGATGCACAGGGTATTGTTGAGCCATTCGGCTTCCGGTACCGGCGTGTGCCCGTAGACCACCGTCGTCTTCCCACGATACTCGGCGGCCCAATTGTAGCGCACCGGTAATCCAAACTCATCAGTCTCACCGCTGGTCTCTCCATAGAGACAGAATTGACGGATCGCTCCCGACGCACGGCCGAACATATGTTCTTTGATGCCCGCATGCGCAACAGCGAGCCTGCCACCTTCAAGCCAGGCATGACTGACAAGTCCATCAATGAACTTCTTTACGGTTTGCGTGAACTCCGGCGGCTCGTTTTCGAGCTGTTTCACCGTAGCTTCGAGTCCATGATTGAGCTTGACGTTGCGTCCGATGAGATAACGCAGCAGCTTGACGTCGTGATTGCCCGGCACACACAACGCGTGGCCTTCCGCCACCATCTGCATGACGATCCGCAATACGTCAGGCGAAGCAGGGCCGCGGTCGACGAGATCGCCGACAAACACGGCACGCCGCCCCTGAGGCGCGGCTGAGACCACACGCCGGTCGTTACCTTCGCCTTGAAGCCGCACCGAATAGCCAATCTTATCGAACAAGCTGATCAGCTCATCGCGGCAGCCGTGCACATCTCCGATGATGTCAAACGGCCCATGTTCATCTCGGCGGTCGGTCCATAATTTCGTTCGCTCTATTTCGACCGATTCAATCTCGTCGACCGAACGGAATTCATGGACATAGCGGAAGCCTTCCTTGTCGATGCGCCTGACGTCTCGCTTCAAGGCGCGCGTTTGATTTCGCACGACGTGTGCACCGAACTGCCTGTCCGGCCGCTCCCGGTTTTGCTCATGGCAAATGTCTTCGCCAGGATTGATGACGATCGCGACCGCGAGTGCATGATGTGCCCTAGCGAGTTGAACGAGCCGGGCTCGGTCTTCCTTGCGCACGTTGGTGGCATCGATAACAGCCAGCTTGCGTCTTCTCAGACGTGTCTCCGCAATGTAGTGG
>JAJFHK010000083.1 GCA_021775655.1 Filomicrobium sp.
CATCGCGATGGACTCAACCGAAGGCCTCGTGCGCGGTCAGGAAGTCACCGACACCGGACGCGCAATCGCTATCCCCGTCGGTCCGGGCACTTTGGGCCGCATCATGAACGTTATCGGCGAACCGGTTGATGAAGCCGGCCCGATCAAGGGCGACAGTCTCCGCCCTATTCACGCTCCGGCGCCCGAATTCGTCGAACAGTCGACGGAAGCCGAAATTCTGCCAACTGGCATCAAGGTCATCGACCTTCTCGCACCCTACGCCAAGGGCGGTAAGATTGGCCTGTTCGGCGGCGCAGGCGTCGGCAAGACAGTGCTGATCATGGAGCTCATCAACAACATCGCCAAGGTACACGGCGGCTACTCGGTGTTTGCTGGCGTCGGCGAACGTACCCGCGAAGGCAACGACCTCTACTACGAAATGATCGAGTCGAAAGTGAATGTGAACCCGGCCGAGAACAACGGTTCGGCGGAAGGCTCAAAGGCCGCCCTTGTTTACGGTCAGATGAACGAACCGCCAGGCGCCCGCGCCCGCGTCGCACTTTCCGGACTGACCGTTGCCGAGCACTTCCGCGATGAGGGCCAGGACGTCCTCTTCTTCGTCGACAACATCTTCCGATTTACGCAGGCAGGTTCGGAAGTGTCCGCACTTCTTGGCCGCATCCCAAGCGCTGTGGGCTATCAGCCGACGCTGGGTACCGACATGGGCGGCATGCAAGAGCGCATTACCACCACGCAGAAGGGTTCGATTACCTCCGTGCAGGCGGTTTATGTGCCCGCAGACGATCTCACCGACCCAGCGCCGGCTTCGACCTTTGCCCACTTGGACGCAACCACGGTTCTCTCCCGCCAGATCGCCGAAAAGGGCATCTACCCTGCTGTGGACCCGCTCGATTCCACGTCGCGCATGCTTGACCCGCGCGTCATTGGAGACGAGCACTATCGGGTTGCCCGTCGCGTGCAGGAAATTTTGCAGCGCTATAAGGCACTCCAGGACATCATTGCGATCCTCGGCATGGACGAGCTTTCCGAAGACGATAAGATGACGGTTGCCCGCGCCCGGAAGATCGAGCGCTTCCTCTCGCAACCATTCGATGTTGCCGAAGTGTTCACTGGTTCGCCCGGTGTTCAGGTACCGCTGGAAGACACCATCAAGAGCTTCAAAGACCTCTGTGACGGAGTTTATGACCACCTGCCCGAGCAGGCGTTCTACATGGTCGGCACCATCGCGGAAGCTATCGACAAGGCCGAAAAGCTCGCAGAAGCAGCTTAATCTGGTCTAAGCAATACGGCCCACTGAATCGCCTTGAGGGTTGACGCCGAGCGATTCGACCGTTGAAGACTAAAGCGTACGCCCCGGTACCAATTGCCGGGATGCTCGTGGAATCAATGGGAGGGGCAATATGGCGTCCGATACACAAAACCAGCAGACAGCCGAATTTGGCTCCTGCTGTGAAGAGTTGGGCCAAGTGATGTCAGGCGAGGAATTCGAGCCGCTCATCACGGTTGGCGGAGATGGAATCCTCTACATGTCGGTCGGTTTGATCGATATCGACGAGGACGAACCCGGAATGGTCGATCATCCGGTTTTCTTCTGCCCGTTCTGCAACACCAAGCTGCAGGACCCGGAAGCCGTCCGCGCCCAACTCGAAGAAGCCTTTGCGGCTGACGAAACCTAGACTGACTTGGGTTCGTGTCACGAAACGAGATTGATTGAGGGTTGGAGAGAATGGCAGGTACGTTCAAGTTCGAGCTAGTTAGTCCTGAGCGCATCCTGATGTCGGTCGACGCGGAACAAGTCATCGTTCCGGGCGCCGAAGGCCAGTTTACCGTCTTCCAGGGACACGCCCCGGTCATCTCGACACTTCTGCCGGGCGTGATCCACGTCACAACTGAAGAATTCAAGAAGGCGATCTTCGTACGCTCCGGCTTTGCCGAAGTTACCGCTGACCAGCTGACGATCCTGGCAGAGCGCGCGTTTATCATCGACGAAGTTGACCCGCGCCATCTCGACGACGAATTGGACATGGCGCAGAATGCGCTAGATTCCGCCGATACCGATGACGCCCGCCTGCACGTTACGCGCGCCATTGAGCAGCTGAAGGCGCTGATTGGCGAAGCCGCTTAGTAAGCCCAGGCTCAAGGCGGATTTCACGCTAAAGCCGCGCCTGATCCGGCGGTCGATTCACAACTTCAGAAGGTCGCGGAACTCGTTAATTACGGCGACATACACTTCGCGTTTGAAGGGCACGATGAGGTCCAGAAGTTTTTCATGGGATGCCCATCTCCAAGCGTCGAATTCAATCTCATGTGGCGGCGGAGGTGAGATGTTGACCTCATTGTCAGTTCCCGAGAACCGCATGGCAAACCACTTTTGGGTCTGCCCCTTGAAGCGGCCACCCCACTTGTGCCCGACGATTTCGGGTGGCAGATCATAGCGATACCAATCGTTCGCTTCGCCGATAATTTCGACGCTCGCGGACGTGATGCCAGTTTCTTCGTGCAGTTCTCTGAGTGCGGCAGTGGAGGGATCTTCGCCCTTGTCGATTCCACCTTGCGGCATCTGCCACCACAGCCCCTGGCCTTTCGGGTCTTTCTTCGTTTTGGATCCGGTGCGCCGCCCGATCCAAACTTTATTGTCAGCATTGAGGACCATAACGCCGACACAGGGACGATAACCTGGATGCGTTTCGCAGGCCGCGTTTTCCTCGCTCATGACATGCTCCCGAAAAAAAGGGGCGCCGAATTGGGCACCCCTTGCCGTATATGCATAAGGCATCAGCGACAAGCAAACCTTACGGTTTTGCTTTCTCGTCTTTCTCTTTTTCCGAACCGGTTTCCGCTTCAGCTTTTTTCTCAGACGGTACTTCTTTTGCCTTCGGCGGAGGCGCAGTCACTTTTCCGCGAACATAATTGAGTGCGAATTGCAGCTGCGTATCCTTTTCCGGCTCCTTTGGAACATATGCAGATGAACCCGATTCCTCTTTCTCTACATCCTTATTTTTCAGGTGGCCGCGGAGGCTGGCTTCGCCACGAGGCTTTGGCTGCTTCTTGTCCTTAAGTTCATCTGGCAGTTCCTGTTCGATCAGAATGTCGGGTTCTATACCCTTGGCCTGGATCGATCGGTTGCGCGGCGTGTAGTAACGCGCCGTTGTCAGCCGGATGGCGCCATTCGCGCCAAGCGGGATGATTGTTTGAACCGAACCTTTACCGAATGAACGCGTGCCAATGATCTTGGCGCGCGCATGATCCTGCAGGGCGCCGGCAACGATTTCAGATGCCGATGCAGAACCACCGTTAATCAGGACGACGACTTTCTTGCCATCCGTCAGGTCTCCACGGCGAGCCGAACTGCGTTGGGTTTCTTCGCTGTTGCGACCCTTGGTGATCACGATTGCACCCTGGTCGAGGAAATCATCAGACACCGAGATTGCCTGATCGAGTAGCCCGCCGGGATTGTTGCGCAGATCGATGACGTAGCCCTGCAGCTTGTCGTCGCCTATGTCTTTGCGCAGATCTTTGACCGCCGTCACCAGATTCGCATGCGTCTGCTCGTTGAACGTTGTCAGCTTGATGTAGGCAACGTCGTCCTCGACGCGTGCCTTGACCGGGTTTATCCGGATGACGTCGCGTACAATTTTGATTTCGAGCGGCTCATCGTAACCCTTGCGGACAACCGTCAGCAAAATCGGCGTGTTGACCGGGCCGCGCATCTTCTTGACCGCATCCTCAAGCGACATGCCGACAATGGAATCCCCGTCGAGGTGGGTAATGAGATCGTTGGCCTGCACTCCTGCACGGTCTGCCGGTGTGTCGTCGATCGGGGCAACGACCTTGACGACCTGATCTTCCATGGTGACTTCGATACCCAGCCCGCCGAATTCGCCGCGTGTTTGTACCTGCATGTCACTGAAGCTTTCAGCCGACAAGTAGGCTGAGTGCGGGTCGAGCGCGCTCAGCATGCCGTTGATGGCATTTTTTATAAGCTTGGCGTCTTCGGGCTTCTCGACATAGTCGGAGCGGACACGCTCCAAGACATCGCCGAAAAGGTCGAGCTGCCTGTAAAGGCTCGTATTAGGCGACGTTGCCGAATAGGTCTGCGAAACATTAAGCAGCGTCGTAGCGCCGGCAAGCGCCGTCATGAAAAGGAATGTCCAGAACGCAAAGTCAGTCTTGCGCATAGTCTTATGACCCTCTTGGGTTGGGGACCCACCACGGGGCGGGATCAATTGGCCGGCCGTCCTTGCGGAATTCCACGTAAAGGACGGGTGACGTTTCTTCGGAACTCTTTTTCACTGACGGTGGTGCTTCGCTCATTGTTCCAACCGGCTCCGCGGCAAGGACGAACTGCCCTGGCTGCACATCGATTCGCGTCATCCCGGCCAGTAGCACATGATACCCACCGCCGGCGTTGATGATCAAGAGTTGGCCGTAACTTCTGAAAGAACCAGCATAAACGATCCAGCCATCACACGGAGACGTGATCTGGGCCGCATGCCGCGTGCGGAAGACGATTCCTTTGGAATTCTGGCCGTATTGGGTCTTTTCGTCGTATTTGAGCACGAGATCGCCGCCTGTTGGGCGCGGCAGCTTGGTCTTGGCCAGATGGAAAGGAATCGCTGGCTCGATCCGGGCCGTGCTGGTCTTGCCAAACCCCGCTGCTGAAGGAGCCAATACGGCAACCTCGACTTCCTTCTCCGGATTGCGCGGAGCAGTTGGCGTTCCAGCTTCCTTGATCAAGCCCGGATCTTCTTCAACCGGAACCCTCGGCCGCTCACCTTGGACGGTCCCAAGTCTTTCGCGGGAAGCCGCTGCATCGAGTGTCTTGGCGACTTTCTGGTTGTGCGCCTTGATTTCGGCAGTCTCAGCCTTGTCGAGATTTC
>JAJFHK010000084.1 GCA_021775655.1 Filomicrobium sp.
GACCCGGCGCGAACGCCGCCCGTCGGAGGGGCCCGCGCATCAGCGCGGAATATCCACGTGAGACAAAACAAGAAAGAGCCGCCAGCACCGCCTCCGTACAGATTTTCAAATTAGCCTTGCCGCCAAGATCCGCGGTCCGAGCCTCCGGATCAGCCAACGCCGCCTCAACAGCTTTCAACACACTCGCTCCCGCTTCCTCCTCTCCAAGGTGGTCGAGCATCATCGAAGCCGTCCAGATCGCAGCAATTGGGTTGGCAATTCCCTTGCCAGCAATGTCGGGAGCCGACCCATGCACAGGCTCAAACATCGAGGGGAATTTGCGCTCCGGATTAATATTCGCCCCCGGCGCAATTCCGATAGACCCGGCAATTGCCGGCCCGAGATCAGACAGGATGTCGCCAAACAGATTGGACGCCACCACGACATCGAACCAGTCCGGGTTACGGACAAAATGCGCCACCAGGATATCGATGTGGAAGCTGTCGGTCGCGATGCCTGGGTAGTCGGCGCTGATCGCCGCGAACCGCTCATCCCAATAAGGCATCGAATGACTGATCCCATTCGACTTGGTCGCGCTCGTCAATTTCTTGCGCTTTCGCTTGCTTGCCAGCTCAAATGCGTAGCGCATCACACGGTCAGTCCCGTGCCGCGAGAATATCGCCTGCTGCGCCACAAATTCGCGTTCCGTCCCTCCAAACATGCGGCCGCCAACCGAGGAATATTCACCTTCTGTGTTCTCACGAACGACAATGAAATCGATATCCTCCGGCCCGCGATCCCGCAGAGGCGAGACCACACCTGGCATCAAGCGGACAGGCCGAATGTTGATGTATTGATCAAATTCACGCCGCACCGGGATGAGAAGCCCCCAAAGCGAAACATGGTCAGGCACGCCTGGATAGCCGACCGCCCCAAGGTAGATGGCATCGAACTGTTTTAGGGTCGCAATTCCATCGTCCGGCATCATTGAACCGGTCGTTTGAAAGCGGTCGCACGACCAATCGAAATCCGTCCAATTGACCTCAAAGCCAAATTTCCGGCCTGCGGCTTCGACGACCTCGACGCCAGCTGGTATAACTTCCTGCCCGATGCCATCGCCAGGAATCGTTGCAACCGTGTAGCGTCTCATTCCGCCAGCTCCTCGTTATTGCGGTCCTCTACTTCCAGACCGCGTGTGCCTTGTCCTACTCAATTGTTCTTTCGGTCCGTTCTTTCGAATATCGGCACTGTATGCAAGCCGCCAAGATTAATAGATTTCCACAATCAATCGATTCACCGGATAGCCGCGCTTCACAGATGCTTGTCGATAATGGCCTCGAATTCGTCGGCGATATTTGAGCGATACGACTTGCGCCTCACGAGGTGGACATGAACTACCGGCGGGTCTTCGCGGATCGGTCGGAACACGACGTCTGGAAATCGAAACTGCGAGACCCATTTCGGAAGAATTGAAATGCCAAGCCCGGCTGCCACGATGGCAAGTATCATATGCCTCTCATTTGCTTCCTGGGCAACGACCAGCGTGGAACCGGCCTCGCGAAACCATTCTCTGATCATATCGTAATAGATCGGTCGCGCACTACGCGGCGGTAGAACGAGGGGCTCTTGCGCCATTTGTTCCCGTGACACCATGCGCTTTTGTGCAAGTCGATGGTCTGCAGGTAGAAGTGCAACGAGCGGCTCACTCAGAACATGCCGGGAAGAAAGCAATGGGTCCGCGGGAGCTACGCGCACAAAGGCTAGGTCCAAATGATGATTGGACAGCGCCTCTATCGCAGGGGCGGTCAGCATTTCAGAAATCCGAAGGTCCACATTGGGAATTTTCTTGCGAAAGTCCCGGATGACTTTAGGCAACAATCCGGCTGTCGCCGTATCAACACCTCCGATACGCAGCCACTGGATACTGTCCTGTTCTAATGAACGCGCCCGCCGCAGGGCCTCATCAGCCCGCTCGAGCGTCTCGCGAGCCTCCTCCAGGAACAAGGCCCCCGTCGACGTCAGGCTGACCTTGCGCGTCGTCCGAAATAACAACCTTGCGCCGATCTCTTGTTCCAAAGCCTTGATCTGTACCGACAGCGCAGGCTGCGCCACGTGCAGACGCTCGGCTGCTCGCCCAAAATGCAAGGATTCGGCAACGGCGACAAAACTCCTGAGCTGCTTCAATTCCACCAGCCGGCCTCGTTTTGACGGCACCAGCGCAACAGCTTCAACACCTGCCTTGTCACGGTGGCTCACGAAACTCTATTTATCGAAATTATTTATAAATTGATAGGCCTCAATCCAAACTTGGTTTGCGCCTAGCATCCTGTACGACAACGAGAAGCGGACAAACTCCGCCTTGCAAAATTAACAAGTTGCTGTTCCTGGGAGGACAAAGCATGAAACGAGCTTCACGAATTAGCGCAGCGCTGGCCGCCGTGACTGCGGTATCGGGAATTGCGTTCGCCGCGCCCGCATTCGCCGACGATTTTCCATCAAAACCGATCAGCTACATCATCCCCTTCGGCCCTGGCGGTGAATCTGACATCTCGGCCCGTCACCAGCAGCCATTCTTCAAGAAGCTGTTCGGCCAGGATCTGGTGATCTCCTACAAGCCCGGTGGCGGCGGTGCCGTCGGCTGGTCCCAACTCAATTCAATGGGCAATGACGGCTACACCATGATGGGCATCAACCTGCCGCACATCATCATCAAGCCGCGCCAGAAGGACGTCGGATTCAAAACCGAAGACATCGACGGGTTCTTCCTCTTTCACTACACACCAGACGCAATTGTGGTGAATGCCGACAGCAAATTCAAATCGGTCCAGGACTTGATCGACCACGCGAAAGAGAACGCCGGCAAGGTTACCTTCTCAGGGTCTGGTAAGGGCACAGCAAACCACCTTGCTCAGGTCACCTT
>JAJFHK010000085.1 GCA_021775655.1 Filomicrobium sp.
CCGACAACGGAGTGAAGCAATTCCATTTCTACACCTTGAATCGCCCGGACCTTGTTTATGCCATTTGCCATATGTTGGGGCTGCGGCCTGAGCATTGGGAAAAGCGGCACACGTCAGCAAGTGCTGCTTGAGGCGACAGAAACAACAAAAACATGACACCGGCCGATGGTCGAGCAAGTGAGAGAATATGAACAGAAAGCCGAGTTGGGAAATTCTGCATGGGGTCGTGAAAAAGCGGATCCTCATAATCGACGGCGCAATGGGTACGATGATCCAGAAGCGAAGGCCGAGCGAAGCCGATTATCGTGGCGAGCGCTTCAAGGATTGGGGCTCCGACGTCCAAGGCAACAATGATCTGCTATCGTTGACGCAACCGCAGATGATCCAGGAGATTCACGAGGAATATCTCGAAGCAGGTGCCGACCTCATTGAGACGAATACATTCAACGCACAACGTATTTCCATGGCCGACTACAAAATGGAAGAGCACTCCTACGAGATCAATCTGGAGTCGGCAAAGCTGGCACGGGCCGCTGCGGATAAATACACGAAGAAGACTCCGAACAAGCCTCGTTTCGTGTGCGGTGCCGTTGGGCCGACCAACCGGACTGCGTCGCTGTCTCCAGACGTCAACGATCCTGGATACCGCAATACGAGCTTCGATGAATTACGTGAAGCCTATGGCGAGCAGGTGCGCGGATTGATGGATGGTGGTGCCGACATCATCATGATCGAAACGATCTTCGATACGCTGAATGCCAAGGCCGCCGGGTTTGCCACGCTTGAGGTGTTTGAGGAGAAGGGCGTTGAGTTGCCGATCATGATCTCCGGCACGATTACAGACCGCTCAGGACGGACATTGTCCGGGCAGACGGCGGAGGCATTCTGGTACTCGATGCGGCATTTGAAGCCGTTCTCGATCGGGCTCAATTGTGCGCTCGGAGCCGAGTTGATGCGTCCTTACGTTGCCGACTTGGCGCATATCGCCGACGTTTACGTGTCGGCCTATCCCAATGCGGGACTGCCGAATGAAATGGGCGAGTACGATGAAACCCCGCACGATATGGCTTGCCAGATTCAGCCTTGGGCGGAAGACGGCTTGCTGAATATCGTTGGCGGTTGCTGTGGATCGACGCCAGATCACATTGGTCATATCCGCGAGCACGTTGAGAAATTCCAACCGCGCAAATTGCCCGAAATCAAACCCAAGATGAGGTTGTCGGGACTGGAACCTTTTGTGGCCGCGTAGCTTCAGTTCAAAGTCAGTTTTCAACTGGCGCAACAGCATTGCCACGGAAATTAGGTGCGCCAATCGAGTTCTTCAGACCAAGAACAAACGGCGCTTCCCAAGGTGGAGAGTTCAGGGACGAAATGAGCACTAATTCGGAAGACATCAACGCGTCGACACAGGGCGCTTCTGCAGCGATGACGTTTATCAATGTTGGCGAGCGCACCAACGTCACCGGCTCAGCTAAGTTTCGCAAACTGATCGAGGCTGGCGATTACAATGCCGGTCTTGATATCGCGAGGCAGCAAGTTGAGAACGGCGCGCAGATTATCGACGTCAATATGGATGAAGGTCTTCTCGATTCCGAGAAGGCCATGGAGACGTTCCTCAATCTAATAGCCGCCGAGCCGGATATCGCGCGCGTTCCGATCATGATCGACTCGTCGAAGTGGTCGGTGATTGAATCGGGACTGAAGTGCGTCCAAGGCAAACCAATCGTCAACTCGATTTCCATGAAGGAGGGCGAGGGTCCGTTTCTGGAGCAGGCGCGCAAGATTCGTCGCTATGGTGCTGCGGTCGTTGTCATGGCCTTCAATGAGCAGGGGCAGGCAGAAACCGCCGAGCAGAAATTTGATATCTGCAAGCGGGCCTACAAGCTTCTCACAGAGAAGGTCGGATTCCCGCCTGAAGACATCATCTTCGACCCCAATATTTTTGCGGTGGCGACGGGTATCGAGGAACACAACAATTATGGCATTGCCTTCATCGAAGCGACACGGCGCATCAAGCAGGAAATGCCTCTGACGCACGTGTCGGGCGGCGTATCGAACTTGTCGTTTTCATTCCGGGGTAACGATGCCGTGCGCGAAGCGATGCACTCGGTGTTCCTTTACCACGCAATCCAGGCAGGGATGGACATGGGCATCGTCAACGCCGGTCAGCTGACCGTCTATGACGATATCCCATCCGATCTGCGCGATCTGGTCGAGGACGTTATTCTCAATCGCCGCGACGATGCGACGGATCGTTTGCTGGAAGAGGCCGAGCGTTTCAAGGCGGGCGGCGGCGCCAAGGCCAAGGCGAAAGATCTGTCGTGGCGGGAAAACCCGGTCCAGAAGCGCCTTACCTACTCGCTGGTGCATGGCATCAACGACTTCATCGAAGAGGACACTGAGGAAGCGCGCCAGACAGTCGAGCGACCGTTGCACGTCATCGAAGGCCCGCTCATGGATGGCATGAATGTGGTCGGCGATCTGTTTGGAGCCGGCAAGATGTTTTTGCCGCAGGTGGTCAAGTCGGCGCGAGTCATGAAGCAGGCGGTCGCATACCTGCAACCGTTCCTCGAAAAGGAAAAAGAGGAGTTGGGGATCGTTGACCAGCCAGCCGCCGGAAAAATCTTGATGGCGACTGTAAAGGGAGATGTCCACGATATCGGCAAGAACATCGTGGGTGTCGTCTTGCAGTGTAATAACTACGAGGTGATTGATCTCGGCGTGATGGTACCTGCGGCCAAGATCTTGGAAACTGCCAAGCGTGAGAAGGTCGACATTATCGGGTTGTCGGGTCTGATTACACCGTCACTGGATGAAATGTGCTTCGTTGCAGCTGAAATGGAGCGTGAAGGTTTTGAGGTTCCGCTTCTCATCGGTGGGGCAACCACGAGCCGGGTGCATACGGCGGTCAAGGTTGCGCCGAACTACGATGCCAACCAGGCGATCCATGTTCTCGATGCGAGCCGAGCGGTCGGTGTTGTCTCGAAGCTTTTGTCGGAAACCGACAGCCAGGAATTCGTCGCGGGTATCAAGGCGGAGTACGTCAAGGTGCGTGAAGCACACCTGGCAGGTGATGCGAAGAAGAAGCGTATTTCCCTGCAACAGGCCCGTGGCAACAAGTTTGATATTGAGTGGGATCGCTACACACCACCGAAGCCAAGTTTCTTTGGTGCGCGCGAGTTTGAAACTTACGATCTGGCAGAGTTGGTGCCCTATATCGACTGGACTCCATTTTTCCAGACGTGGGAATTGCGCGGGCGCTACCCGGCAATTCTCGACGACAACACGGTCGGGCCCGAGGCGCGCAAACTTCTCAAGGATGCGCAGGATCTGCTGGAGCAAATTGTCAAAGAGAAGTGGCTGTCGGCCAAGGCGGTGATTGGTTTCTGGCCGGCCAACTCAGTCGGTGACGATATCGAACTTTACACCGGCGAACCGCGCCACTCTCAGTTGGCAACCTTACATTCGCTGCGTCAGCAGATTGCGCGCGATCACAACCGCGGTCGCGCTCACACGGCTCTTGCGGATTTCGTCGCGCCCAAAGACAGCGGCGTGGCCGATTATGTTGGCGGGTTCGCGGTCACGACCGGGCATGGGGAAGAAGAGGCGATCGAAGCCCACTTCAAAAAGACAGATGACTACGGGCGTATCATGCTCAAAGCGCTGGCCGATCGACTGGCGGAAGCCTTTGCGGAGCGCATGCATGAGCGCGTGCGTAAGGAGTTTTGGGGCTATGCGAAGGACGAGAAACTGTCCTGCGGCGATCTAATTACCGAATCGTATAAAGGCATCCGGCCTGCTCCAGGCTATCCCGCGCAGCCCGATCACACCGAGAAAGCCACGCTTTGGCAGCTCATGGACATCAAAGAAAAGGCCGGTATTGAATTAACCGAGAGCTTTGCGATGTGGCCGGGCTCATCCGTGTCGGGTCTCTATTTCTCGCATCCCGATAGCCACTATTTCGGTGTCGGCAAAATCGAGCGCGATCAAGTGGAGGACTACGCAGCGCGCAAGGGCTGGACGGTTGCGGAGGCTGAGCGGTGGCTGGGACCGGTGCTCAACTATGATGCACGCAGCTACGATAAGGCGAAAGTCGCCTGACCCCCTCCCCGGCGTTCTGCAGTAACGGTGCGGATCCGTGATGGGATTGGCGCGACTTTACGGGGCCGCGTCAGGTCGGCATATGGCAATCCAATCGTGTAGTGCTTAACTCTAAGCAGTGCACGATTACGGAGGTGCAACGATGATCGACATAGGATCGGCGCAGGGGCGCGTTATTTCGGCAGCGCTACGACTCGCTGCGGAAAAGCCCTGGCAAGAGGTATCGTTGAGGCAGATTGCCGAGGCGGCGGGCATGAACCTTGCCGAGCTTAGCGAAGAGTTCTCGTCGAAAGCGGATATACTGTCGGCTTTCCTGCGCCAAATCGACAAGCATGTTTTGGCGACGGCGCCTGCCCCACAAGAAGGAGAATCGCAAAGAGATGCGCTGTTCGAAGTCGTGATGGCACGTTTCGACGCGCTGGAACCATACAAGCCGGCGCTACGCTCGATAACTGGTTCGGGAGAAATTGAGCTTTCAATGATCAGACCGGTTCTCGCTTCACAGGCATGGATGCTGCAAGCGGCAGGAATAGACTCCGATGGTCCCACCGGGGCGATGAGGACGGCAGGGTTAGCTTCGGCTTATGTTTCGGTTTTCCGCACTTGGCTTGAAGATGATGATGCGGGACTTGCGCGCACGATGGCTGTTCTCGACCGGAGGCTGCGCCGAGGAGAATCGGTCATGTCGGCGCTCGATGGCGTGCTGGGTGCAGCGCGTCGAATAAAGGATGTTCTTCGTTCGGGAACTCGGCGGCCCAGGTCAAGAACGAGGCCGGCTGGTGGCGATGAATTCGGCGACACTGCTGAAGCCGCGCCGGGGGAAGCAGGGCCCGCTTCGACGGTTTGATTTATGGCGGGTGGGTGTCGTCTGCCGATGCGGCTGCTAGAGCGGAATTGAAATGATCGCACGCAGACCACCCATGGAGCTTTCTCCTAGTGTGATTTCACCGCCATGGCTGCGGGCGATGTCGCGGGCGATGGCCAAGCCCAGGCCCGTGTTTCCTTTGTCCTGATTGCGCGCGACGTCGAGGCGGTAAAACGGTTCGAAGACATGATCGCGTTCTTCGACAGGAATACCAGGGCCGTCATCGTCGACTTCAATTCTGAGCCAGCGCCGCTCGGTGGCGGCACGAATAACGACTGTCTCGCCGAAGCGGGCGGCATTCGAGACGAGGTTGCCGACCGCGCGCTTGAAGGCGTGGCGCTTCAATGGGACGATGATGTCCTTACGGCGTCGGGTCTTGAGTTGCACGTCGACACCAAGAACAGCGGCTTCGTCAAGGATTT
>JAJFHK010000086.1 GCA_021775655.1 Filomicrobium sp.
TGCGTAGGCTGGAAACAGATGACCGCCTGAACCACCAGCGGCGAGCAGAATGCACGGGGTGTTATCGTTATGCATGGTTTGCTTATCTGCCCCGGCCAAGTGCTGCTTCATCTGCTGAAGTGGCCAGAGCGTATTCCGGCATCTCGTAGCTAGCCGAGTCCGCTCGCCGCCGCGTCAGGGCCAATACCATGCCGAGTGTAATAGAAATCGCAAGTATCGATGAGCCGCCAGCGGATATGAACGGCAGCGTCATGCCGGTCGCTGGAATTAGGCCAACGTTCACGCCCATGTTCACCAGTGCTTGCAGGCCAAACATGATGGCAAGGCCTTGGATCGCAATACGGTTTGCTGCTCGAGGTTCGGAAAGAGCTGAGATCAGGGCTTTGATGACGATAAAGCCGAAGAGCGCAGCCAGGGCGAGACATGCGACGGCACCGTATTCTTCGGCGAGGACGGCATAAATGTAGTCCGTGTGGGCGTCGGGAAATCGCGTCTTAATCGTGCCTTCGCCAGGGCCACGGCCCAAAAAGCCTCCTTCAGCAAATGATTGGAAGGCGCGTGCAGCTTGCGAATTTAGTTCCTGTGACGCGTCGATGAAGCGGTCGATGCGGTCGTGTACGTGAGGGAAGGCGAAGTAGGCGACGATTAATCCGCACAGTCCGACACCGGCGAGTAAGGCGGCTCCTGCCAGCGGCAGTCCGGCGAGCAAGTACATCGCGCCCCAGATTACAGCAAGGAGGACTGTCTGACCGACATCGGGCTGGAGGACCAGTAGTCCGCAAACTATTGCACCAAGGATGACGGCAATGGGAAGGGCTGGCATATCGGGTCGGCGTCTTGCTTCCGCGAACAGCCAGGCAATGACGATGACGCATGAAGGCTTGGCAAATTCGGAGGGTTGCAGCGAAATTCCGGCGATAGAGAGCCAGCGCCGCGCGCCATTGATCACCTGACTGTCGAACAGTACCCATATAAGTGCCCCAATCGACCCGACCAGCAACAGGGCCGCAGTTCGTCGGGCGAGCGACGGCGTCAGGAACGATAAGGCGATCATGACGGCGAATCCGATTGCCGTGAAGACGACGTGGCGTTCGAAGAAGTAGAAGGTCGGCAAGCCTTTTTTCAGTGCAACGGCAGGACTGGCGGCAAGAGATAATACAAGGCCTGACAGCATCAGCGCCAGTATCGCAACGATGAGGACGTGGTCGACTGTGAACCACCATTCTGCAAGCCGGCTTCGGTCGGCGCGAGTGACCCGCATCATTGGCTGGTCTCCTGCATCAAGTTGCGAACGAGTTTGCTAAATGCTTCGCCGCGTAGTTCAAAGTTTTTGAATTGGTCGAACGAGGCGCATGCCGGGGACAAGAGTAAGACGGGCTCTTTTGCATCCGACGCGATTGCGTCTCTTGTGCCGGAGGCGACTGCTGCTTGCAGGGTGCCGCAGCGTTCGAAGACTACCTTGCCTTCTAGAGTTGCAGCGAATTCGTCTATCGCCTCGCCGATAAGGTAGGCTTTGGCGATGCGGGGAAACAGTGCTGCCAGCGGATCAATGCCCCCGGCTTTTGACTGGCCGCCGGCGATCCAATGGATTGCGCCATCAAACGAGGCGAGCGCCTTCTCGGCAGCTTCGGCGTTGGTGGCTTTCGAGTCATTGATGAAGAGTACGCGACCTATCCGGCCAACTTGTTCAAGACGGTGGGGAAGCCCTGGGAAGCTCTGAAGACCTTCATTGAGGCGTTGTGGCGACCATATTGCCGGGTCACCGCTTGCTTGTTTTGCGCTAATTGCCGCTTTGCCGACGTCAGCGAGGTCTTGCAGCGCGCGCAAAGATGCCAAGGCAGCTAGGGCGTTTTGGACGTTGTGGCGGCCGCGCAGCGTTCCAATTCCGCCCAGATCAGCGATCTGCTCGCTCGTGGCGTGTGACCCCGAATGTTCATGAACGAATAAGCTCTGCTGGATCGCATAGAAACGTGGAACCGCGCGCGCGCCGCCTCCGGTGGTGAAGGTGTAAAGCCGCTCGGCAGGCGATACGCGCTCGGCAGCTGCCAGCGATCGTGCGTCGTCGATCCCGACAGCACACTTTTTGGCCTTTTGGAGAATGCGTTCCTTGACTTCGGCGTAGTGTGCAAACGTGCCGTGACGGTCGATATGATCAGGGGAAATGTTGAGAAGAACACCGATGCTAGGCTCAAGCGTTGGCGTCAGGTCGATTTGATAGGAGCTTATCTCCACAACATGGATGAGGCCGGTTGTTGGTGGGTCGAGTGTCAGGACGGCCCGGCCGATGTTGCCACCCATCTGTACGTCGTGGCCGAGCTGGCTCAACAGGTGCGCGGTAAGCGCTGTGGTGGTCGACTTGCCGTTGGTTCCGGTGATTGCAATGAATGGAGAATTCGGGCAATGCGCTGCACGCTCGCGGACGAAGATCTCGATGTCACCGATGATTTCGACACCGTGCGTTTTTGCAAGCTCGACTGTCCAGTGAGGAGTTGGATGGGTAAGCGGGACTCCGGGGGCGAGAACAAGCGATGAAATTTCCGACCAATCGGCTTCGCGCAGATCGGAGACCAGAAATTCTGCGGATTGAGCGTGTATCCGGCCGGATTCTCCATCGTCCCAGCAGATGACTTGTGCGCCGCCTGCTGTTAGCGATTGCGCCGAAGCAATGCCCGAGCCGCCGAGGCCGAACACCGCAACAGTCTTACCGGCAAAAGTTGTCGCGCGAATCATGGCTGGAGTTTACCGCGAATGGGCCAGCTTGAGCCAACATGCCCAAATTCCGGCGTGTATTACTGGCGACGAACGACCAGATCAACGCAGCTTTAGTGTCGCCAGGCCGATCAGTGCCAGGACTACCGAGATTATCCAGAAGCGGACGACAACAGTGGATTCCTGCCATCCCTTTTGCTCGAAGTGGTGGTGTAGTGGCGCCATGCGGAACACGCGCTTGCCTGTGAGTTTATATGACGTCACCTGGATGATGACGGACAGCGTCTCGAGGACGAACAGGCCTCCGACGATTGCAAGTACGATTTCGTGCTTGGTGGCGACAGCAATTGAACCAAGTGCGCCGCCAAGGGCGAGCGAACCGGTATCGCCCATGAAAATCATGGCGGGCGGCGCGTTAAACCACAGGAAGCCGAGACCGGCTCCGATGAGGGCACCGCAAACGACAGCCAGTTCACCAGTGCCATCAATGAAGTGAATCTGCAGGTAGTTGGCGAATTTGAAGTTGCCTGAAAGGTAAGCAATCAGGCCAAAGGTTGCAGCAGCGATCATGACGGGCACGATGGCCAGTCCATCAAGACCGTCTGTCAAGTTCACGGCGTTGCCTGCTCCGGCGATCACCAAAACTCCGAGCAGGATGAAGAACGGGCCCAGATCAAGCAAAAGATTTTTGAAGAACGGGAGGGCAAGTGTCGTGGCGAATTCCGGTTTGGCAAGCAATGTCAGTGAATATGTTGCCATGGCAGCGACAACCAATTCAGCGCCGAGCCTAAGGCGGCCGGAAAACCCTGAAGCGGTTTGCTTTGTTACCTTGAGGTAGTCGTCGTAGAAGCCAATCAGTCCGAAAGTCAGTGTGACCGCCAGGACCACCCAAACGTACATATTCTGCAGATTGGCCCAGAGCAGTGTCGAGACGAGGACACTCGAAAGAATCATCAAGCCGCCCATTGTCGGCGTTCCGCGTTTGGCCAAATGGCTTTGCGGACCATCGGTGCGGATTGGCTGGCCTTTACCTTGGCGCACGCGCAAAAGGTCGATGATGCCTGGGCCGAACAGCAGGACAAAGATCAGCGCGGTGAATATGGCGCCGCCTGTGCGAAAGGTAATGTAGCGAAATACATTCAAGGGCCCGAGCTGATCGGAAAAGTTCACAAGTTCAAAGAGCATTCCGATCCCTCTTCATCCGTCTGCCTTGCGGCACGGGGTACTTGCTCCAACGGCGTCGTTTTGTTCGAGTTCGTAGTGCGGGCGATCATCTGAAGGAAAGCGCCGCGCTTATAGAAGCAATCGCAACTGGTTATCGGACCCCCTGCCTCGGGGCAAGCAGTAACCGGGGCATGTAGATCATCCGTTTGCGTAGTGACGCCGTAAGGCCGCAGCAAGTTCCCATGTCTTGGCGCCATTTGAGCCTTTGACCATGATCACATCACCGGCACGGATTTCGGCGATGAGTTCGGATTCGATGGCCGCTGGAGATTCGCCCCAGGCACCGCGCCGTTCAGTGGGTATCGATTCGAATAGTGTCTTCGAGAGCGGCCCTGCAGCAAAGACGGTCGCAATGTCTGCTTCGATCAATGGCTGGGACAGTTCCGCATGTAAGGCTTCGGCTTGTGCGCCCAATTCCAGCATATCGCCGATCACAGCAATGCGGCGTGGATAAATATCGCGTGGGACAGTTCCAAGTACCGCGATGGCGGCACGCATCGAAACCGGGTTTGCATTATAACTCTCGTCGATCAGGAGCGCTTTGCCGTCTGGACAGTTGAGTTCGATGCGCACGCCGCGCCCTTGTGGGGCCTGCAATTCGGCAAGTGCAGGTAGGGCTTCGTTTAGGTTACTTCCGCATGCGGACAAGGCGGCGACAACGGCGAGCGAGTTCATGACAATGTGGTGGCCCGGCAATGACAACGCGTAATTGAGTGGCTCCGCCTGTTCGTGGACGGCAACGCCAACCGCAGTTTGGCCACCGGCCTCGTCGCATGTGATCAGCTGGACGGCGGGGGGCCCTTTGCCGTCCAGCCCTTCAGTGTCACCGCTGAAGTCTGCGATAGCCGCGCCGTGAGCGAGCGCGCTGAAGTTCAGGAATTCAAAGTGCTCGTTGTCGCGATTGAGTACAGCAGTACCGCCGGGTTCCAGCCCGGTAAATATTTCGGCCTTGGCTGCCGCGATTTCGGCAACGGATTCGAAGTGTTCGATAT
>JAJFHK010000087.1 GCA_021775655.1 Filomicrobium sp.
AGCGCACTGCCGGCGATCCCCGGCAGCAGACGGCCCAGATAGGTTTCAATCGCCTCATCAATGCCCAGCCGGCGCGCTTCGGCGGCAAAATACACCCGGTAGTCAAGCTCGTAGGCGCGATCACCAAGATGGTCTTGCCAGCTCTCGCCGCTGATCCGCCCAGCCGCCGGCAGTTCGATATCCGACAATGTATTGTTGCTCCGATACACCTCCGGATAGGCGCGCAGCTGATCTTCGCTAGCCCCCAACTGATCGAGCGCAACCAGGACCATCGGCAGGTGATTGGCCAGGAACGGGTGAAATTCGACACTTTGCCGTCGCGCGTCCTTGAACACCGCGTCAAGGTGGGGATTGTTAAGGATCATTGTCATCTCCAAACGCAAGCTCTTGCGACCATCTTGTCAGCTGACACCAGCAACGAACGGGAATCGGTCTCGCTGCCACACATTTTTGCTCATGCGCCTCAGCCCGCTCCCCTGCTCCGACTGCCTAGTGCACACCCCTCGTCAAGCCCTGGACAAAGTATCGGTTAAGCACAAGCACCATCAACACGATCGGGATCGTTGAGAAATGCGCCAACGCCCCCAGCGTGCCCCAGGTGATGTCTTGTGTTCCATAAGCTGACAGCAACGCGACAGATATCGGTTTGGTATTTGCATTGGTTAGAAAAGCTGGAAACAGAAAATCATTCCACGACAGCAGAAGGGCGAACAGCGCGCTCGCGATCAGCCCAGGCTTGACGAGCGGCAGCGACACCTTGAAAAACGCGCCGGGCAACGTGCAGCCGTCGGTAAGCGCCGCTTCCTCTAGCTCCGGCGGCAGGCTGCGAAAATACGCATACATCATCCAGACCACGAACGCCGTGTTCAGCGTCGTATGCAGCAGGATGACCCCCCACCACGTTCCAAGCAGACCGAAATCCCTCATCTGAAGATAAAACGGAATCAGCGTCGCCACCGGCGGGATCATGCGCACGGAGAGAAAGAAATACGCCATCAACGGCGCAAATCGCGATCGTGATCTCGCCAATGCGTAGCCCGCTGGAGTCCCTATCAACAGCGATAGAACTGTCGTTCCAATGGAAATAATCAGCGAGTTGATGACCAGCCGCGGGACATTAAAAATGGCGAAAACCGCCGAAAAGTTGCCAAGCGACGGTGTGAAGCTAATTTTCGGAGGAGCACTGAAGACATCCGACGCCGGCATGTAGGCGACCGAAATCAACCAAAGCACGGGCCCGAGAAAAAAAACCAGCGCCGCCAAAACGATAGATCGCTCGAGAAAAACCCGCTGGTTCACGTGTTGATCCTCTGATCAGCGCGACGAATGAGCAGCATGAATCCCAGCGACAGAATGATGATGCAGACGATCATCAGGTTCGATATCGCGGCGCCAAAACCGATATTGAAGAATTGCAGCCCCTGTTTTACGGCGTGGACCATCAGAACATTGGTGGTGTCGCCGGGACCACCCTGTGTGGCGGCGAATATAATGTCGAAGACCCGGAATGCGTCCATGGTCCTGAACACCGCGCCGAGGAAGACGGCGGGCAACAGCATCGGGAATACGACAAGCCTGAAACGATCGATGTGGCTGGCGCCGTCAACCGCCGCCGCTTCCAATACTTCGCTGGGCAGCGCCTTGAGACCGGCAAGCAGGATGAGGGTCACCAGCGGCGTCCATTGCCACACGTCGATGAAAACGATGGCCCCCATCGCGGTCGCCGGATCGCCGAGGAAGCCTCGTTGGCTTGAAAGATCGAACGCCGCCGCCCAATAACCAAGCACGCCAAAATCCGGAGTCAGCAACGCCCGAAAAATCAGCCCGGCGACAAGCGGCGTGACCGAAACCGGCACTAGAATGAATGCCAGCGCAAACCGGTTAAACCGGCTGTCACGCCACAGCGCGAGCGCCAAGATCAGTCCGAGCACGAACTCGACGACAACCGCGAAGAATGTGAAAACAAATGTGTTTGTCAGCGCGGTACGCGCTTCCGGGTCCGAGAACAGCGTTAGGTAATTTGCCAGCCCAATAAACGTCCGCCGGTCGGGGCGTAACAAGCTGTAGTCATAGAAACTGTACCAAACGCCCTGCGACAGCGGCCAAAGTGCGACGAGGATAACGTAGAGCACCGCCGGCGCGCTAAGTATCAGCAGAAAGGCCTTGCGCCTAGTGGCAAATGAATCGAGAGCCCACCGACGCCCGAAGCCGGCGCCGATGGGCTGATCTCGGGCATCGGCGGTGCCGACACCCCCTTTCATCTCGATCGGTCTACTCTCAACCACCGCGTTTAGAAAAGTTTCTCAGCTGCCGCCTGCGCCCTGTCCATCGCTTCCTTCGGGTCGGCATCCGTTGTCAGAACGGCATTGACCGCCGTACCGATCAGATCCTGTAACTCGGGATACTGAGGGATACGCGGGCGGTATTCGCCGTTGCCATTAGTAAACGACGTGTCGATCACCGCCATGAACGGGTATTTGGCGACAACCTCCGGATCGCTTGTCGTGCTTTTCCGGATCAGACCACCGCTGCCCATCATAATGGCCCGCTTTTCGATCGCCGGGCTCGTCACCCACTTGATGAACTCCCAAGCCGCCTCCTGCTGCAACTCGTCGATATCTGCGTTGATTGCCAGGCCCCAGCCGCCGAAACCATAGGTCTGCGCGACCCCTTCGGCCGTTGGTGCCAAGGCGATGGCAACGTTACCGACGATCTTCGACTGTTCCGGATTATCGTAGCTCGCTGCGCCAACCGACCACGTCTGCATATTGGCGACCAGACCCTGGCGAAACGACTCTTCGCGGCCGCCCCAGTCGTAGTTGACGGCGGCTGGTGGCGCAGATTCGCTGAACAACTGCTTGTAGACGATCAGGTTTTCAATGTTCGAAGCAGAGTTCAACGCAGGGCCGCCATCCGCATCGAGAACCGACCCGCCAAGTTGCGAGTTGTAGTTCATCCAGTCCTGTGCGACCGCGGGACCCTTTTGTCCGTTCGCCACCCAACCGAATTGGTTTTGGTCCGGCACCGTAAGAGCTCTTGCCGCGGCGACCAAATCCTCGACCGTGGCCGGCGGTTCGATGCCATTGTCGGCATAGAGGTCGGTACGATACGCCAACACATTGGCATAACCGGCGAACGGATATGCCACCTGCAGGTCGCCCACACCGCCAAGTGACTGCATCGCTACTGGGTAGATATCGTCGAGATCGAGTTCCGCCCGGTCGCGCTCGATCAGCGGGGTGAGGTCAACCGTGTGGCCCAGCTCGGCGTACTGACCCGACCAAACGATATCCATCGTCACGATATCGAGGCCCTTCGAATTGCCGACAAAATCGGCGGTAGATCTCGTCAGCAGCTCGCCATAATTCATGATATCGACGTTGACCTTGATCCCCGTCTCTTTCTCAAAGTCCGGGGCTAGAGCAACAAGGGCCGTCGAAAACTGGTCGTTCTGTGAGGCCAGATTAAGACTCACGCCGTCGAATTTCGGATCCGCGGCCTGCGCAAGCGTTGCCGACACGGCCAAGATGGCTGTCGATCCCAAGAGCGCAACGAGCATTTTTGAACGCATCTTTTTTCTCCCTAAGTATTTAAGCGCGTTTGTATTTGTAAGGACACGAAGAACCCGCAAGGGCGTCA
>JAJFHK010000088.1 GCA_021775655.1 Filomicrobium sp.
ATATCTTTGCCATCGGCGACATCGTCGGCCAGCCGATGCTTGCACATAAGGCAGTACACGAAGCCCACGTCGCAGCAGAAACCGCAGCAGGACACAAAGCATCCTTCGATGCCCGTCAGATTCCGTCCGTCGCTTATACCGACCCCGAGATTGCCTGGGCGGGCCTCACCGAAACCGAGGCCAAGGCGAAGGGCGTAAAATTCACCAAGGCGGTATTCCCCTGGCAAGCCTCTGGCCGCGCGATTGCCAATGGCCGCGATGAAGGCTTCACCAAGCTGTTATTCGAAGAAGAAACGCATCGCTGCATTGGCGGTGGAATTGTCGGCACGCATGCCGGCGACCTCATCGGCGAAGTCTGCCTTGCTGTCGAGATGGGGGCAGATGCTGTCGACATCGGCAAGACCATCCATCCGCACCCGACGCTTGCAGAATCCGTCGGCATGGCAGCCGAGGTCTTCGAAGGAGTCTGCACCGACCTGCCACCGGCAAAGAAGCGGTAGATCACTCTCGACTTTGATTCGATCAATGTCGAGGCCGCGACTGCGGACCGAGCGGAGCGAGGACCAGCCGTGAGCGAAAAAACCTCAAGGAAGTCGGTCTAAGCCGGGAATAATTTCACCACGGCGCAGCGCTACAAGCTGGGATCGATTGTTACCGTCAAGACGGAAGCATACGTGCCGGCAAGGATCGGCTGCCCAACCAGTAGATTGACATCGACTGTGACCGTCGCACCCGACACGGCACCGCTGGCGACATTCGTCCCCGCTGACGTGACCTGAGTCGCAACCGTCGTATTGAGCGCCGTGGACGCAGCCCCAAACTGCGCAATCGCCAGATAGTCAATGGCATTGTCGAAGCCAGCGACCGCCCCGATGGCAGGCGTCGCAACCAGTGGCGAACCCGTCAACCGAATCCGCGAAGGCGCAGTGCAGGACACGCCGTTGAATGTGGACCGCAGTACAAAACCAGGATTCGGGATTCCTTGACTGATTGCTGACGAGAAGTTGAGCGTCGACACATCAGGAGCGGGCAACGTGCAGCCACTCGTTATAGACGCGTTCACCGTGAATATATGCTCATCGAGAGTTTGAAGCGGCGACCCGGACGAAAGCTCATAGATACCGACCGTGACCGAACCGTCGGCATAACTGCCTGTCGTCGCACTTGTTTGCCCCGCCGGAATTCGGATCCGCACCGAAACGTTTGCACTGCCGCCAGGGGCTAGGGTGAGGTCAATTCGATTGGCTGCCTGAGGGCTTGTAGACAGTATGAAACCAGACGTTTGCAGTAGCGTGGCTCCGCCCGGCGACTCAATCGAATATTCCAGCGTCGTTGATCCGTTTGTCATTGTTGCCGGTAAAGAGGCCCTTGTGAATGACAAAGCCAGATCACAAGTCGCATTCGGGCTCGACTTCGGGTTGATGATCGTCACGGAGAAGTTATGAAGCTGGTCGGCTACGGCGATTGGGTCGTAAGAGGGAGTAACTGTCGTACTGGTGCCAGCAGATATTACCGTTGCCTTTGAACCGTTCTTCGTGCAATCGGCAAGCCCTGGCGTGCTCACAGAGATGAGGCAAAAAAGCAGAAAAATAGCTTGGGCAACTCTTTTCGCCACGAGTGTCCCCATCACGTCCGCCCCGTCGGCTTCAGTTTGCCAGCCTTTAGAAGGCCCTCGGTTCCATCGGGCACTTGCAGCACGAACATAGTCGGCTGGTATTCAGTCGCCGCCTCAAGAATCCATTCACCCGACGACAAACCTTCAGCGGCGAACTTCCCGGATTTGTTGGTGAAGAATTCCACCCGGCGCTCGGGGTCATCCGCGCGATAAGCTTCGCCCATCACCAGTCCTACCGCTTCGCCATCTGCGGTCTGCAACGTTCCGTAGACTGTAACCGCATTTTCCGAACCAACCTCCAAGACATGCCCGCTTTGATAGGATGGTCTCAAGTCGAACGCACCGGAACCGAGGCTGTAGCCAATCGGCAGATCTTCAACATCGATTGGCAGGGTCGAGTTGGTATAGACCGGAATCTGCGAGACGAGCGCCGGTCCGAACTCATCGGCTTGCGCACGCACAACGTCACCGCTGCGCACCTCGACAACCTTACCTTCGAGACTCTCATGCGGATGAACGATGGCGAAGGCATCACCGCGGATCGGCGCCCCGATCGCGAACTTGCCATCTGCAAATGCGAGCGCCGTCCCAACCCGCAAACTGGAGCGTTGGTCTTCAGGCGACGACGTCAGCTCGTTCCACGAGAAGTCATTGAGGCCGGCCCGGTGCAGAACCTGCACCTCCGCCCTGTTGCCGTAATACGTTGCTGATGCCGATGCAGCACCATTGCTGTCGTAACCGTTTCGCTGAACATCAACTGTCGTCGCCCAGCGTTCGATCCCTTGACCCGCATCTCGATTGGCGCTGACCGTCAGCGTGTCGTTAAGCGTGTCATAGGTCGACGAGATCCGCGTTGAGTTATCCGGCCGCAAGTAAACACGCGCCGAAATACGGAACTCTCCGCCATCGTCGGGGTTCGAGCGCGAAGGATCGGCATAGAAGTACTCATTCGAATATCCCATCGTCAGGCTAGCCGACGCTACCCCGAAGCTCGTCGACAATGTCACATCTGCACCGTATCGGTCGCCGACAAACGTGAATGGTGAAAGAATCAAGGGATCGTTGGCGGCAAGCTGGTAACGTCCAGCCAATGTCGCCGTAACACTTGGCGCCAACATCGTCATGTAGCTTGCTGTCGCTCGCAAAGAGTAGGGGTATTGAGGATAGATGATATCGCCATCCGCCAGCAGGTATTCACCGGGCTTGCGGAAGTCATCGCTCTGATAAGCCGTGTTCAGGTAAAAGCTGTCGGTGAGGCCGGTGAGCATCGATACCGGCCCCTTGAAATTCGATACCGCCCAAGAAGCAGATGCCGCATAGCCGATGCCGGTATCACTGGAACTGACCGAAGATTCCAAACCGAATGCACCCCACGAAGTAGCTCGAAAGACACCAAGGCCGCTCATCAGGACGCGCGCATCCGCCTGCAGGTGCGCTTCCCCGGTCATCTCGTTTGACAGCCCGTAGCGCAGAAATCCGGTTCCAAAGTAATCTTCGTCTTGATACTCGCGTGCGTTGTCGACCAGCGACGACGCAACGCCTCCAGCTGCCAACCACTCACTTTGGCCGGCAGCCAGGAGATTGTGATCGAAGAACTGAGTGAAGTTTATGCTTTCCTTGTGTCCGGTATCATCAGTGATCACGAGTTCGACTTCGTTTGCTCCGACGCCGAGCGGCAAGTCGCGTAGGTTGTAGCTTCCCGGACGCAAGTTGAAGCGGCGCAGGATCGACCCGTTGACCAGGACCTCCACTTGCGAAGGCCTAACAAGCTGAAATGAACTGCTGCCCGTAGGCCGGATGTTTATCCCAGGCGCCAGTTTGCGATTCGATTTCTCAACCGCAACACCAAGCAGCGACGGTGAATTCTGCATGCCAGCGGCAAATGTATTCGTATCGCCGAGTTGGACGCGGATGCGGTCTTCGGGCCGGTCATAAACAATCCGTGTTGCCTGTCGCTTGAAGCCTTCTTCGTGTTGATAAACACAATAGGCTTCGATTGGACAGTCGTTGGAATCGACCGCGCCTTCATAGGCAACCTCGTTTTCAACGACAAACCCACCGGCTCGCATCACCCCTTGAAGATCGAACCGCAAGCCGGTCTCGCTGTCCCCATACCTGCTTGGACCAGCATCCCAGACATGATCGACTCCCATCAAGACGTTTAGGTACGCTGAAAAATTTGCCGGCTCGACAGCAACCGCACTTTTCGGGCGTTGGACATGTCCGCCAAGACTGAGGTCGGTTTCTCCACGTTGATTGAGATCGGGCAGAAAGTTCAATTCCAGTAGCCCTCGATCGAACTCAAAGTTGAACCCAGCCGCGCGCAATTCTTCAAGCGTCACGTCGTTGCCATTCAGCGAGGCAAGACGAGCAAGTGCATCGGTTTCCAGCGTGTCCTTCAGGAGATCCCCAAGTTGCCCCTTCGACAAGCGGATCTGATCGTCCGCATCGATGCGCAGGCTTGCTTCCCCGAGCATCGTCCCTCCATCCTTCACAGGCACCGGCAGCTGGATAGCCCGCCCGGTCGTGTTGAGTTGTCCAATAGCACCGGCTGGGTCTGCCAAGTCGACGCTGGCTTGCTCAGCAGCTGCGACCGGATAACTCGCGAAAATTCCCAATAACGCGAAGAGCGCAGCAGCGAGCAGCTTTATGGAGAAAGCACCACCGGAATGAGCCCAAGCGCAAAAGCAAAACGGCCCGGCTTTCACCAGGCACGCCAAATGCGGGCGTCTCGCTCTCTCGTTCAAATGACCCTCGTTCCGAACCGGCCCGGTCATGTCAGCCAGCTTCTATGTCACCTCCGCCTTGGGTCGAACGCGAGACTTGCCCGGATGCGGCGCGCATTTTTTGGAATTGGAAAAGGCAACACGAATTTGCGTCGTGAGCCCGGCTGCACCAGTCCGATACCGACTCTTTGCTCCAACTCACTTGGCGGGACGGTCAGGTCCCACCCATCGCCTGCCAGACGCAATGTGCTGCGAGTGAACAGCGCATGCTTGTGCGACGGGTTCTGCACGGTCACCATCGGGAAGCGGCGCCCTGACTGATCCGTGACGATATCGGTTGCCACGAGGTCGAGATGTGCCTGCGATCTGGGCGGCGCGACATTGACAAGCGCCCCGAAGCTAACGGCCACTTGCAAGCCACTATTCCCCTTCGGCACGCGCACAGGGATCTGCGAGATGTTGACGATGTAGCTTTGGCTTTCCGCGAGCATTGGTTCGCCGACCCACTGCAGTCGGAAAACCTGTGTTCCCCCGGCTGGGATAAGCGCTTGTGCTGGAAAGACGAGGAAGTCGTCACCGGCATTGACGTTTCTCCGGCGACCGTTTTCATCGAGCTTGAATTTGTCGACGGAGACTTCGATCGGCAGCGGCGCTGCATTCGTATTGCGAACGACAATCTGACTTCGACCCGCCCGTCCAGCCGACAAGAGCTCGATATGCGTTGGCGAAACGCTGAACGCCTTTGCCGCTGGCACTGGCATACCGCCAGTCCAAAGCAAGGTGGCAAGTACCAGCGCAACAACCAAGTAAATCGAATTGTTGGCCACCACGAACGCCCCCGTGCCCAAACGCATCATGAATGTTCTCCCGTGCGAGCACAGCAACGCACGGGAGCCTAAGAGCCGCCGTCCCTTACCGCGATGATTCGATTATTGCGGTGTAATGGTCAGGCGAAGCGTGTCGGTATAAGTGCCTTGGACCAGCGGGTTGGTGTTTGTAATCGGAGTTATAGCAACCGTGATATTTTCCGAACCCGCCGTTGCCCGTGTCGTGGTTCCCAACGATTCACTGCCAGCAGCAGCCGGTGTCGTTGCTGTGCTTCCCGCCGCGAGCGTAGCGAAGCCGGACAGCCCTGCGGTATAGTCGATGATATTCTCAAAACCCGCAGCAGCTGCAGATGCTGTTGTCATCGCCCCGTTAAGGGATGTCAGTGATAGATCGGATGCCTGATTGCAGATGACGGCGTAGGACCGGTTTTGCGTAGTTGCAGCAATGAAACCGGTCGTAACCAGCCCATCCATGTTGACGGTATCGGCAGCAGGCGTCAGCGAACCATCGATCGTGCAGTAACCGGCTACTGTTGCCGTCAGGTTGATATCCTGGTCCGTAGCAACGGCCGAACCGGCGCCCGCGACAAATACAGCCGCGATCACAGCAGCCTTCTTGATGAGTTTCATGTCCCCAACCCTCTGCGAATCAAACAGGCGCACGCGATTGTCGCGTCAACTCCTCAAGATTAGCTAGGAGAGCTTAATCGACCCTTAATGGTCGGTTCACAATGAGACAGGAACCAGCCCGCCAACGAGTAGCGCGGTTTGTGGCAATGGATACAGAAACGGACCTTCTCAATAATTTTGACGCTTATCTACTTGATGCAACCGCTCCGAGCAGCCACGCAAAGACCGCGTCCTCATCAAGCGGCAGCCGATGACTGAAGTCCTGCGCATATTCAATCCAGCCATCCGCGCTCTGCTCGTTGACACCGGCAAGCACTGGAATACCGGCGGTTAACGCTGCATCGATCGTCGCGCGAAAACCGTGACCTTCGCATTCCCTTTTGCCAAATTTATTAACGATAAGTAAATCCGCACCTTCATCTATCGCTGCTCCGGCAAGTCCAACGGCCTCTTCCAGCGCGCGGGTATCGAGACGGCATCCTGTAGCATGCGGTCCCCGGTCTTCCGAAATCTTGATCAACCGGCTACTAGCAAGCTCTTCTAGAGTCATCGTGCAACAGCTACGTTCGCCACAATCCGTATTGTGCTGAATGACGCCGGCAAGTCGTAATCCTTCGCCACGCAACCGATTGGCCGCCGCCGCAATTAGCCGGTCCACCACACCGCCCTCGCCGTCGCGATAATAGACGGCCGCCAGCTTCACGGCCTGGCTGTGGGTTTCAAGCTTATCAACGGAAGCAGAGTCTAGTCCGGTCAATTAGGCGTTCTCCAAAAAAGTAATCAAAGCAAGCTACTTGCCGACAGTAGCAGCAGGCGTCACGTGAAGAACTCCCTATACACGCTCACCGGAGAACCGGCCAATGATCTCAAACAATCATCTCCAGGAAAGCAAGGCCGAAACTTCGGGCGCGTGGACCATGACGCGCGCCCCGTAGTGATCGCCAGTCCCGCGGTCGGGCTTAAAATTCACTTGCAAGGCACCGAAATCGTCGAGTTGCTCGTTGGAACAAACCGCCGGCAGGCAAGATCGACTTCCGACGTCACCACCGGCTTGACCTCTGGAATCTTGTCCTTCACTTGCAGTGTGGCCAGGTACTCGCGAGCATCTTTTTGTGCGAGCAGTTCCTCAGCAGATCCGACATTCAGCGAGATGGATTTTTCATAAGCCTCAATGGCAGCCGTTCGCCTACCCATTTTTTCGAGCACGATCCCCTTCATCGTATAGGCCGCAGCATAGACCTTTCGTTTTTCGATTGCGCGGTCGAGATCAGCCAACGCCTCTACAAAAAGCTGTTTGCGCATCAACACGACGGACCGGCTGTAGCACTCACCCGCTGTCTGGCAATCTTTTCCGATGTCCCGGCCGATAACCTCCAAGGCGGAGTCATTCTGATCGCGATCCGAAAGCAAAAGTGCTTTCAAGAACCGAATCCCATTCGAAGCTTTGAGCTCTTGGGCGGTCTCCAGGTCTGCCAACGCGACGTCCACTTTTCCCAAACGCCGCAGCATCAAGGCACGCTTGTAATAGGCTTTCCAAGTCCCACCCTTGAGTTTCACATACGTTTCCAGATCTTTGAGTGAAGCTTCAGAATCAGCCTGCTCGTAGTGCACGACCGAACGACTATAAAAGGTATCGGCAAACTTCGAATTATACTTCAGCGATCGATTGAAATCTTTGAGTGCCGCTTCAAGGGCGCCAGAATTCCGATATGCCCAGCCGCGGTTATAGTAAGCGATATAGCGGTGCGAACTTTTCAATCGTCCACTTTTGATGACGCGGGTACACGCCCTTGCGCTTACCTTGCCCTTTCCACTGGCGCAATTTGCCAGGTCAGCTTTCAATCCTGCCGACGCAGGCGTCGCTAAGCAGAGCTGCACAACCGCAAGGCCCGCGGCGAAAAATGCTTTCCGCATCGTCTCCTCCAACATTTGCGATGAAGGCGCCCACACAGGGAAATCGAGAGCACACATCCAATGCAGAGAACTTAGTCGGTCTCATTTTTCGAACTGTTCCCCAGGGAACATCACTGAAAAGCTTATCTTGACCGGCCATCTTGCGATGCCAGTTAATTCCTCAGCCCACGCTCGCCACGCGGTGTGGTCCAGCGATGATTCCATGCAAAAGCAGGCCTTAGAATGGGCGCGAATAGCTTTAATGCAGGCTTCTCGACAGTCACCTCCCATGTGAGATCTACGCCGGTTCCTTCGTTACGAGGTGAAAGCTACGCACGCCAAAGCCCATCAAAATCGCCACTCGTTTTCGCGACAACAACCTCACCTGGAACG
The DNA here is from genome assembly GCA_021775655.1 of Filomicrobium sp. GTDB lineage: Bacteria > Pseudomonadota > Alphaproteobacteria > Rhizobiales > Hyphomicrobiaceae > Filomicrobium. Next base: position 8,085 of record JAJFHK010000088.1, read on the forward strand.
CGTTCGGTAGCCTCTATTATGAAACTCAAGCGATAGGGCAGGAACCCGCGTGCCTTGGCTCGGACCTTCGCACCAGCACGAGGCTTAATACCGCCATCAAGTTTCTCAGCTTCAAGATACACCCCCTGCCACCATTGCGGTAAGAGTTCTCCACGAGCGCATTTCCAATAACTCGACCAAGAGGAGCGTGCACGACAACAGCCTTGTTGACGCGCTCGCTACGTTTGGGCCTCCAACTTGTCGAATGAGCCGGTCCAGCCCATCGTCATACTACCGCGCTGTTTGACAAATTCTGCAATGGCGGCCGAAGACGCGTCCTGAGGTTCCCACCGCAAGGTTATGCGTGTGCGATCGGGCGCTTCCGAAACCAACTCAACCGTCGTGAGCATCGTACGCGGCCAGTGTGCGAAGAAGGGCGCCCCGATCACGCGTTCTTGGTCATCGCAAAATTGCTGCGTGTATACTATTAGGTTCGGCTTCTCGAGCGTCAGATAGGACATTCGACCGTACATGACCGAACCGTTAGCCGCGGTCATCGCATAGAAGGACGTGCCACCAACATGCGCCTCGGCTCGCAAAAACCGCATAGTAGAACCCGTCGGCGGCAGCCATAGCGCAAGATCGTCGGGATTGGTCCACTTCTCGTATACGCGGTCGATTGCGGCATCTAAGGTGCGTGAGATGAAAAACTGCTCCGCTCCCGCGTGACGTTTCACCAAATACTCGGCTAACCGGTCCCACGTTGCCTCTCCTCCAGCCTTCTTGATGAAGCCACGCATTTCTGCCGCTACTTCGGGTGTCGCGAAGGCCATGCTCATATCGAGCTGGGTCCGCCCGCTGCGTTCGGTGAAGAGCGCGGTCACGCGGAACAGCGCCGGACGGTCCTTGTGGCCACCGTGGTCATAGACCATGCGCTGCTGGGGAACGACTTCTATGTATTGCGTTGTATTCTCGTAGTCAGTGCCGTCCGGACCGTGCATCGTGTAGTGCCAGTGACCGCCGCTACGCAGGTCGCGGCTGTGGGTTGTCAATGTGAAACCGCGCGGCCCCCACCACTGCTCCACTTCAGATGGGACAGTCCAAGCATCCCAGACGGATTGCAGCGGCGCATCGTATACACGGGTGAGGGAAATGACGTTCGACTTATTTTTTTGAGCCATGGCGTGTTCCTTTATTTTTTGATTTGAGATAGGCGCCGAGCCGATCAAGCTGTTCTTCCCACGCAATCCGGTGCTGCTCCATCCAATCCACAGCTTCGCGCAGCGGCTCGCCATTGAGTTGGCAGGGCCGCCACTGCGCCTTGCGGCCCTTTGTGATGAGCCCAGCGTTCTCCAGAACCTTCAGATGCTTCGTCACTGCCGGAAGACTCATGTCCTGCAGGAACGGCTCCGCAAGGTCCGACACGTTTGCCTCGCCCTCGGACAGGCGGGCAAGCAATGCTCGCCGCGTTGGGTCGGCAAGCGCCGCGAACGTGCGACTTAGGGGATCTCGCATGGTTTTCAACCGAAGAGTTAATTAACTATTTGGTA
>JAJFHK010000089.1 GCA_021775655.1 Filomicrobium sp.
CTCGAGCGCATGCCGCTCTTCATGGTGCTGCAGCCGGTCTTCTTGGCATTCATCGTCTTTCTTCTTTGGGATCGGTGGTTCTTACTCCGCCGCGAACTTGTCAGGGGTTTTCGCTTCATGGATCTCCTGTCCATTCTGGCGATCTTTGCGGTAGCTGGCGGCATGGTGGCTGCTTATATGGCCCAGGAAATGCCGGAGCGGTTCCTGGCCTTCCCGAAATATCGCTATGAGACCTACGAGCGGGTGATGATTCTTTATCCGCTCGTCTCGGTGCTCACCCAGGAATTGGTCTACCGGACCTTTTTCTTCCACCGTTACGGACCTTTGTTTGGGACTTGGCGCTGGCCGATGATCCTCATCAATGGAGCCTTATTCGGCTTCGCCCATATAGTGTTTGATAATTACGTCGCGATCATTGGAACCGGGGTGATTGGCACACTGTTAGCGTATCGCTACGCGACCACGCGCTCGTTCTGGGCCGTCTTCATCGAGCACACGTTATGGGGTTGGCTCGTTTTCACGGTCGGGCTCAACAAGTTCTTTTTCACCGGCATATCAAACATGCCCGCCTGGGACCGGATGAACGATTGGATCGATGCAATTCAGCGCCAGCTCGGCATTTAGGAGTAGGCGCCTAGCTGTTCAGCCATGCTTCCAAAATCGGAATCTGGTCCGACATGTCGCGGTAGCCTGCCGAAACGAGGTGGCGGGCTTCATCGCTTTTCGCGACAAGTGTTGGATAGCCCGTCACTCCAGTCTTAATGCCGGAAAGAAAATCCGCACCGGCTTTTTGGCGAATTTCCTCGCTCTCGAAAGATGAGAGAAACAGTGAAGGTTCGACCCCAACTTCTCGTGCCAATTCGACAAGTGTATCCTTGGCAGTTGTGTCGCGACCGTCGGCGTAGAAAGCCTTCTGGGCGTTCTGGAAAAACTTGAGTGTCAACTCGGGGCGTAATTCGCGGATAGTCACCACGGCGCGGCACGCAGGTTCGGTGTCGTAAACAAATCCGTCGCGTTCAAAGAACGAAAAATCGAACGGTTGCCCGGTGCGTTCTGCCACCCCTTCCCACGCACCGCGGACATATGTTCTCATTTCATCGCTCATCGCCTCGGTTGTTCCAACCCTGAGGCCGCCCATCACCATTTGGATTGGTAGCCGCTTGCCAAACCAACTAGTGATGAGATCAATCTGGGGTGAGAACCCCCAGCACCAGGAGCACATCGGGTCGGCGAAATAGATAAGCTGCTTCACAACTAAATGCCTCGCATAGCGTATAGCCCCGGCAGGTCGGCGCCCGCCGGGGCTATTCTTATGCCATGCCTGCTACAGACCCTAGAAAATAAAGTCAGCACTGGTCAGATCGGTCGGCAAGATACCGGACAAGAGGGCGCCACCTGAGGCGCCAAAGTCGATCAGTGTTCCAAACTGACCGCCGGTGCCGGTGAAGACCTGGGAGTTCGTCAGGACGTCCTGCAGCGACTGGAAACCGCTGCCAGAATTGGTCAGATCTATAACATCATCGCTGCCGCCCGCGACAAAGTCTCCGATGCCTTCCAGGTTCCAGCCGATAATTGAGCCATTGTCGTCATTCTGGTCGAATACGAAGCGGTCGTTGCCGGCACCGCCCCAGACTTCGTCGACCCCGTCGCCGGCACGGATAACATCGTCGCCGCTGCCGCCACGGATTGTGTTGTCCCAATTGGTTCCCGTGAGCACGTCGTCATGAGCACTGCCTTCCAGGTTCTCAATAGAAATCAGCGTATCGCCTTGCGCGTCTCCACCCGTCGCGGTGCCGTTCATTAGGTTGACGACAACGCCCGTATACGATGAGGCATAGGAGGCCGTGTCCGCCCCCGCTCCCCCATCCAAGATGTCGGCTGCTTGTCCGCCCTCAAGCGTATCGTCTCCTGTGCCGCCGAGCAGCGTGTCATTGCCGTCGTCGCCGAACATGTCGTCATTGCCACCGCCGCCTTCGATAACATTGTCATACTTGTCTCCAGTCAGCACGTCATCGAAACCGCTTCCAATGAGGTTCTCCACCTCCTCGATGAAGTCGCCCTGGGCGTCCCCACCCGAACCGCTACCTGTTGCGAGGTTGACGTTCACGCCTGCTGTTGAACTCGCGTAGGAAGCGGTGTCGTTCCCGCTTCCGCCAACGATCCAGTCGCCTCCTGAACCGCCGATCAGCGTGTCGTTTCCGGCCCTGCCGAACAGGGCGTCATTGCCGTCGAGTCCGCTCAGTACATTGTCGTTACTATCTCCCCACAAGTAGTCCTTGTGGTTGCTTCCGGTGAGGTTTTCAATTCCAAGAAGTTTGTCGCCTTCGGCATGACCTCCTTTCCCGGTTCCAGACGCCAGATCGACAAAGACGCTGGCGTTCGAAGTGGCATAAGTTGCAGTGTCGATGCCTAGGCCTCCGTCAAGAAGGTCGCCGCCTTCCCCGCCATCCAGCAAGTCGTCGCCTTTGCCAGCGTTCAGGTAATCCCGGCCCTCTCCGCCGAACAAGCTGTCATCTCCCGCCCCGGTCTTAACGGTGTCGTCTCCTGCAAGTGCAAATATGGTGTAAGCCCGGCTGCTTGAGGTGGTGTAAATATCGTTTCGTTTGGAAAGTGTAACTGTTGGCATGACCGTCTCCAGAAAAAGTCAGGCAAAGCTCTCAGTGCTTCGTCCATAGTGGTTGCGAAAGCAGCGGGCGCGGAAATTATCGTGCCCGGCAGCGCTAACGGCGCAGCCCCACAAGGATAGTTTCGTTGCAGATTTTCAGATGTTCCCGACGAGACTGCCGAAGCGAATGTGCGGACATGGGCCGGTCATGTGCGGATTGGTCCTGATCGGTGCAGACAAACCCCGACAAGTATGTTCAAGACCGGTCCGCCGGATTGATAGCGTTCGACAAAGTTTGAGCGCTTCAATTTGCAGGGGGAATCAAAAAAAATGTCCGGCACAACTGCATCTTCCTCCGCTCAAGGAAGTGAAGATCAATCCGACGTCCGTGAGCAGGCACCTTCGCTTGCGCCGCCAACAGCAGCTCACTTCAGTCTGGCCGTAGCGCTCGTCGCACTAGGCGAATTCGCTTTGTTCGATGTCACCCCCGGTGCTGCGGCTGGGCTGTTTTCTGCAGCCCTCGTTCTATCGATGGCAGCTCTGAACCCCAAGTTGCTGACCCGGCGTTCCGGGATGATCATATTCATCCTGCTGCTGATTGGTTGCGCGGCCATAGTCGAGGAACCTTCATTCCTCGCACTTGGTGTCGGTGTCGCCGGGCTGGCCGCCTTCACTGTCGGCAACCATGAGAAAATCACCGCAAATGCAGTGAGCTGGTTACACGGTAGTTTGGCCTTTCTCCCCCAGATTCTTATTCGCCTGCCCATCGATCTCGCGGCTATGCCGCGCTGGGCGAAAGGGCAGCGCTGGTCGAAAGGACTTGCCTACGCGAGTTGGGTTTGGTTTGTCCCGCTTACGATGTCACTCGTCTTCCTGGCATTGTTTGCGTCCGCAAATCCGATACTGTCGAAGTGGCTCGGCCAGCTCAGTGCCGTCGATACCGGATTGCCTCAAGCAACACAGGTCTTCTTCTGGGTCATGCTTGCATTTTTCGTGTGGGCGTTTCTGCGCAGTGCTGCAACTTCCAACGGTGACAACAGCACTCTGGGCAATCAGAAGGACTTCGATGACGCCGAACTCGTCACAAAAGCAATTCGCAAAGGACTCCTGTCTCCCGCCGCTGTGTGCCGTTCGCTTCTACTGTTCAACGCCGTTTTCGCTTTGCAGAACGCCCTCGACTATCGCTTTTTATGGCTAGGCGAAGCGCTCCCCGTCGGCGTCACCTATGCCGACTATGCGCATGCGGGAACCTACCCGTTGGCAGCCTCCGCACTTCTTGCTGCGGTATTCGTACTGCTGGCGTTTCCATCGCGATTGCGCACTAGAGGATCAAGGGTCGCTGCAGCATTGGTGTATCTATGGATGGCGCAGACGGTATTTCTCGTCGCTTCTGCCATACAGCGCATGGGACTTTACATTGATGCCTATGCGCTCACGCACCTGCGCGTTGTCGGACTTGCCGTGATGGGGTTGATTGCAGCCGGCCTCGTCCTGATTGCCTTGCGCATCGCATTTGGGAAAGGCAACGGCTGGCTCGTCAACGCCAATGCCGCCGTGTTACTGGGCACGCTCTACACTGCCTGCTTTGTCGATATCGACCGTATCATCGCCGACTATAACGTCGCCAATTGCCGCGAGATGGGCGGCAACGGCGTCCCCCTCGATGTCAAATACCTGCAGAGCCTTGGTCCGTCAGCGATTCCAGCTTTGAAAAGCTTCGAGACGGATCCGGAAACGCTTGGCAGTTCCAAGGCTTGGTTCGTGGTCAAATCCCGGGCCAAGCTTGCTGCAGAACTTCGCCGACGCCAGTCGGATTGGCGCTCCTGGACATACCGGGGATTCAGGCTCGGCAAGCTCTCTTGAGGATCCTGACGGTTCCTCCAAATACCGCCATTGTTCCTCTCGCGCTGATCCGCTACAAAGCGGATCAAAGGTTCCCCTACACCCATCATAAGCGAGAGGAGCGCCCTTCATGGCGAACCCGCAGTACGTCTATCACATGCATAAGCTGTCCAAGACCTACCCTGGCGGCAAGACGGTCCTGAAAGATATTTCCCTGTCGTTCCTGCCCGGCGCAAAAATCGGCGTCGTCGGTCTCAACGGTGCCGGTAAATCGACGCTTCTGCGCATCATGGCGGGCGAGATGGGAGACTTCGTCGGCGAAGCATGGGCCGCCGACGGTATCAAGGTCGGTTATCTGCCCCAGGAGCCGGAGTTAGATACGGAAAAAGACGTCCTCAGCAATGCCATGGAAGGCGTTGCGGAAAAGAAGGAACTGCTCGATCGCTACAATGAAATCGCGATGAATTATTCCGACGAGACAGCGGAAGAGATGGCCAAACTTC
>JAJFHK010000090.1 GCA_021775655.1 Filomicrobium sp.
AGACCGTATTCGACGCCGAAAGTGACAAATTGCTCGGTGCTCACCTTATTGGCGCTGAGGTGACTGAACTCATAGAAGGTTTCGCAGTTGCACTGCGCCTGGGCGCTCGCGCTGAAGACTTAATGCATACGGTCTTCCCACATCCCACTCTCTCTGAAATGATCCACGAAAGTGCGCTCGATTCAGCGAAGCGCGCGATTCACATGTAAAAGGTGCGCGCCCAAGAGGACCGATGACTTAATTCGTCAGTTCCAACAGGCGCTGGTCAATGTCATTGATCCTGCATGCACCGCGACACGGGAGGATACCGCCGCGACATGCTTTACCAACAGAAACCAAGTTTCGCTGCAAATACATTCGAACGAGGCGGGGTTGGTTCCCTGGAAAGCTTGCGACGGCTTGATCGAATACGACGCCTAGTAATCGCAGTATTCGTCTTCTTAGGCGCGGCGGGTCCGTTACAATCGCAGGAACTTGCGGAGCGCGTAGACACTGCACTCGTCATATCGATCGACGTTTCAAGCTCCGTCAACGACGATCGTTATCGTCTGCAACTCGAAGGGATTGCGGCCGCACTCGAGGACCAAAGCGTCATACAGACGATCCTCAGCGGCCCACTTGGCAATATTATTGTTTCTGTCGTGACCTGGGCCGACGATCCCAAGCTGGCGATCCCATGGACCATTATTGAAAAAGCCGAGGACGCCAAACGGTTGGCGAACCGTATCCGTGGACTATCGCAGCAGGAGGGCAAGTTTACCTGCCTGGGCGGCATGATGCGTTACACGTCAGACAAAGTGCTATTCCGCCTTCCAGTTCCGGCGAACAAAATCGTCATCGATATATCTGGCGATGGCCCGGACAATTGCAGTTCAGGAAATTTAATCGAGAACACAAAGAGGGATCTAATCGCTGCGGGCGCCACCATCAACGGCCTGCCGATTCTTGAAGGTCCGACTTCCGAGGGTCTTGAAGAGTGGTATCGGGAAAACGTGATCGGTGGAAATGCGGCCTTCATTATGCCCGCCGAAGGCTACAATGACTTCGCACGGGCTTTTCGACAGAAGTTCATCATCGAGATGAGTTCATTGACAATTGAGCCCTAACTGGCCCGGCAAATTCGATCCTTCAATCTCAAATACAAGTAAGTTCAGCAATTTCCTTCAACTCGCAGGTGGCTCGTTGTAAACTCCACCTGCGTGCAAAGGCCGGACGCCGTAACATTTAAGGTCTTGTGAAGCATCGGTGCGACAGTTGTCTCACCGAAGTCCGCCAAAAACTTAACAAGGTCCCTACACGGGCTGGATTTTGGAGCATGTGAATCTGGCACATGCTTTGCCTATTATTAAATTGTCGACCTCGGAACAACCGGGGCTGAGGAGGTAGGCGTACTGGAGGAAACCTCGAACCTTGCTTGAACTCTGTCGCTCCTTTGGTTCTGTAAGGGCGGGAGGCTGCGGTTCTAATGAATGACGCTCAGAGTTCCTAAGGCTCACGATTCTTCCAAGCATCTACGCTCAGCTAGCACTCGTCTGCTGGCTCGACGGTGGAGAATAAGCTCCTTCAACTGCTCAACGGCGGGTGTGGGGGTGGCTCAATTAGAAATGCCGGCCGCAATGGACCGGCATGCCAAGGAGGAACTTATGAAATCGAGTTGGGGACTATATGCCTCGGCTGTCACCACGGCACTGCTCGTTGGTATGGCAGGGCAGGCGCTGGCTGTTGATTGGAAGGCTGTAACTGACGACCGCCTGGAAAACGCTGCAAAGAATGCCGACGATTGGCTGATCTACGGCCGCACTTACAGCGCGCTGCGCCATAGCCCGTTGAAAGAGATCACCCCCGAGAACGTTGCGAATCTGAAGCCCAAGTATCAGATCGCACTTGGCAGTATTGAAGGCCAGGAGCTTACGCCAGTCGTCAACGGCGGCATCATGATCATCCCGGTTTCCCACGAGCGCATCGATGCGATCAATGCGGCTACCGGCGAGCGAGTGTGGCGACATGACATCAAAGTTCCTAACGATGCCACTCAGTTCACATGCTGCGGCAAGGTTACGAGAGGCGCGTCGCTCTATGGCGACAAAGTTTATTTCGCAACCCTCGACTCGCGACTGCTCGCCATCAACGCCAAAGACGGCAAGTTGGTTTGGGAAAAAACCCTGGCGGACTACAAGACCGGCTATACACTCACCATGGCTCCGACCATCGTAAAGGGTAAGGTCATGGTTGGCTTCTCCGGCGGTGAGTTTGGCATCGTTGGCCAGATCGTTGCTGTCGACAGTGAGACCGGCAACGAAGTCTGGAAGCACCGCACCATTCCTCAGCCAGGTGAGCCCGGTTACGACACATGGGGCAAAGACTCAGCCAAATACGGTGGTGGTGCTGCTTGGCTGACGGCTTCCTACGATCCAGAGTCCAACCTTACGTTTTGGGGAACCGGTAATCCGGCGCCGTGGAACTCGGACATGCGTCCAGGCGACAACCTGTATTCAAACTCCCTCATTGCACTTGATGCTGATACAGGTAAGCAGAAGTGGTACTTCCAGCACGTTCCCAACGATGCTTGGGACTGGGACTCCATGAACGAAGCGCTGCTCATCGATACCAAAATCGGCGGCAAAGATACAAAGGCCGTCATCCAGGCGCACAAGAACGGCTACCTCTACACATTCGACCGCGCGACGGGCAAATGTCTTCAAACAGTGGCCTTCGTGAATATCGACTGGGGCAAGCTCGACGCAGACTGCAACATGGTCGTCAAGCCCGAAAAGCGCCCTGGCGTTGGTAAGAAGGCATTCTTCTGCCCGTCTTACTTCGGCGGCAAGGGTTGGGCTCACATGGCCTATAACCCTGAAAACTCGACCGTCTTCATCCCGACCACCGATATGTGCGTGGAACTCCATCACGAGGAAACGACCTACAAGAAGGGCACGATGTATCTCGGCGCTGGCGGCGAGATCAAAGATCCCGGCAAAGGTGCTCTGACTGCTGTTGACGTAACGACCAACAAAGTCCTCTGGGCTTGGGAGAACAACTCGCCACTACAGTCGGCGAGCGCGCTGTCAACGGCCGGCGGCGTAGCATTTGTTGGCACGTTTGAGGGTGACTTGGTTGCGGTCGACCAGAAGTCGGGCAAGGAGCTGTGGAAGCACCGCAATCCTTCCGGCATCGTCGGTGGAACGATCAGCTTCTCGGTTGACGGCAAGCAGCACATTGCGGTGGTTTCAGGCTACGGCGGGGCATTTCCGCTCTGGGCCGGTACGGGTGTCCCGCCTCACATCAAAAACAATGTGAACCCGGGTGCTACACTGACCGTTTACGCTCTTGACTAAGACAGTTCGACTGACAACCAAGTCGGACTGACCAGAATAAGGAAGGAAAGGGCAGAGCAATCGGCCCTTTCCTTCCCTCACTTTCCCAGCAATGCCAGATCGGGATAAAGTGATGATCGTGACCGCCT
>JAJFHK010000010.1 GCA_021775655.1 Filomicrobium sp.
TTACAAGCTCGATGAGCGTGGCGCGATCCAAACGATTACGGATGTACTTTCGAAAAGTGCACGTACTCGACGCGCTGCCGAAGACGCTGCCGAAAGCGACGGGGAGCCTTCGCAAGCAGCCTAACTCAATTGAAATGGTCAGGTGCTAAGTAAACCCGGCCAACAAAAATATTGAACGCCGGAAGCGAGAGTTTCCGGCGTTTTCATTTTTTTTTGGGTTTTTATTCGATCCACTCGATCTGGTCGAGGTGACGGATTTCTATCAAAGGGCCGCCGCGATCTTCAATCCAGCCACGGGTTCGGAACCGGGTGCGGTGGGTTGTTATGCGTAGGCCTTGATCCATTGCCGCGTTTCTATTGTTTGGCCTGTCTGATCGGTCGGCTCCCCGGCCGCGCCGTTTGCTTGGCCTAGTGGAAGAATTTAACAGCCTGGCCGGGACGAAGACCGTGACGTCCTCGCGCCAGTTGCGGCCGAAGTTGTAATAAATGCCCTTGCGCGATTTCGATCTCCGCCGCAGCGATCCCTCGATGATGGCAAATTGGCCGGTGCGAGCGGCGACAGATTTCGCGTCGTTGGCATCGAGAACCGAGAAAACACCGGTTGACCAGTGGCCAAGTTCTTTGCGACGAGCCCGGTCTTCCAAGCGCAATAACGTTTTTTGCCCGCATCTAGTGTTGTCAATGAAGGTGGTGCGGGCCACGCCTTGAGCAACGAGGGCGCCCTGAAGCCAAATGATATCGTCGCCAATCTTTATTGTGGCATTGCCAAGCAGACGGCCATATCGATCGCTGCTATTTGATTGACTTGGACCAGGGGCAGCAAGGGTCAGAGCGCGACCGGTAACGAGATCGTGCAAGACTGAGTTTGCGGCGGGGTCGTCGAGGCCTGCTGTTAAGACGCCGACGTTTAATTCTCGACCATCGTCAAGTACGACGTTTTCGGAATCGGCGACCGTTCGAACCGGAAAATCTACAAATGCCTCTGGAGCGCAATCGTCAGGAAGGCCGGGCAGTTGGGTCGATTTGCCAGCGGCCCCTTCGCCGGCGCTTGCCACATCTGGAAGCGACATCATCAGTAGCGTTAGAAAAAGCACGGCAGCGGCATGCCAACCAACACGCATGCAAATTTGGTTGCGATTCTCGTGCATCACAACGTCCAACATCGCGTGCCAATTCACCATGGCGTTGAGCGCGGCAGCCAACGTTTCTCGTTTCCGCGATCCAGTTCGATAAAACGTAGACTTCGATCAAGCATAAATAATGTCGCCAGCGTGCAAATCGGCGATGCCGACGCCGAGCAATCTAATGCTGGTGTCCGTATCGAGTACGATCAGCGTATCTCCATTAGATTCAGTTGCAAGTTCGGTGACTTCTGCAAGGTCAGACAATGCGAAGGCTGACAGGTCGAGTTTGTCCGAACCGGCGGTACCCCATTCGAAGTCCAAAATCGTATCTTCGCCGCCGCCGGAGGCGAAGACGAATGTGTCAGCTCCCTGGTCGCCGTAGAGAACATCGTCACCTGACCCGCCATCAAGGCTGTCAGTACCGGTTCCGCCGTTGAGATTGTCATCGCCGCTGCCGCCTGAAAGGCTATCGTTTCCTGCATCGCCTAAGAGTTGGTCAGCACCTTCCCCTCCAATGAGACTGTCAGAACCGCCGCCGCCGGAGAGCAGGTCGTTGCCTGTTCCTCCGTCGAGCGTGTCGGTGCCCGATTCACCGTAGAGGGCGTCATTGTCGTCGCCGCCATCAATGGTGTCGTTGCCATCGCCGCCGTAGATATCGTCAGCTCCGGCGCCGCCGACGAGAGTATCGCCGCTCTTGCCGCCAAGGAGGATGTCGGCACCTTGTTCGCCGAACAGGACGTCGACGCCGGAGCCACCATCGAGGGTGTCGTTGCCCGCATTACCGTAGAGGGCATCGCCGTTGTTGCCGCCGATGAGCGTGTCGTGTCCGTTGCCGCCGTGAAGTACATCGTTGCTGTCGCCGCCTTCAAGAATATCCTGGCCGTCGTAACCAAAGATTTCGTCACTGCCGCCGAGTCCGAGGATGTGGTCCCAGCCAGATGTTCCGCTGATCGTATTGTTGTTCGCGGTGCCGCTGATATCGGTAACGTCGTTGACGACAAGACTGACTGTGACGGCAGTGCTTTCTTCAGCGCTGTCGCTGGCGGTGTAAGTGAAGGATGCGCTGCCGAGGTAGGCTGCTAACGGTGTGAAGGTAACCGTGCCAGCGGGATTGAGGGTGACGCTTCCATTGGTGGCGTTCGCGACGGTCGCGATTGTGAGGCTGCCGCCGTCGGGGTCACTGTCGTTTGCAAGCAGGTCGGAGGCTAGAAACGTAAAATCTGCATCGCGTGCGATGTCAATGGGACCGTCTGCAACGGCAACTGGAGCAAGGTTTGCGGGTGCGACAAGCAAGGAAACATTTGCAGTTGAAGTCTCTCCGCTGGGATCGGAAACGGTATAAGAAAACGTCACGATATCCTCTGTGCCTGTCGGAACGACAAGGTGGATGTCGCCGTTTGCGAGCAATGAGGCAGTGCCGACCGAGGGTGCGCCGACGGCAATGATGGTCAGAGTATCTCCGTCCAGGTCACGGTCGTTATCGAGGAGCGCGCCAGCAGGAAGGACAATGTCGTCGCCGTAAACAATGTAGCTGTCATCGGCTCTCGCCTGAGGTGCTGCGTTTTCTTGAATCCCGGACAGAGCTGCCAGTGCATCGATATTCGTGCGCGCTAAGGGGTTATCCTCGTCGAAGACGATTTCGTCGATGCCGGCTCCGGCTGCGGTGGCCGAGAAATAGTCTTCGACGGAAATATTAGAGCCGTCGGAGAGTAGGAGATGGAGGTCATCGGGGTCGCTCGAGTGACGAAGAATCGTGACGTCTGCCTGTGTCAGGCCGGGCAAATAAAGCCGATCATTGTCACTGGCAGCACCAATGTCGCGGATCAAGTCATTGCCGTCACCTGTCGCGTAGACGTACGTGTCGCTGCCGCTACCGCCAATGAGTGTGTCGTCGCCACTGCCCCCGATTAGCGTGTCGTTGCCGGCAGCAGCATTGAGAATGTTGGCGGCACCGTTTCCGGTAAGAGTGTTGTCGAGGCTATTACCGGTTCCTGCGATTGCAGTTGCTGCGAGCGTGAGAATTTCGACGTTGGCGGTCAGTGTGTAGTCGACGGTTGCGACCACGTGGTCTTGGCCTGCGCTGGTTGCTTCGATAACGCTATCAGACGTGCTGTCGACTGCATATCCGTCGTCGCCGTTGCCTCCATAGAGTGTGTCGTTGCCGGTTCCGCCGTCAAGAATGTCGTTGCCGTCGCCGCCGGTGAGTGTGTCGTCGCCGCCGCCTCCTGAAATGTCATGATCATTCGAGCTGGCGGCCGTGATGATATCGCTGCCACCAGTACCTCCTGCGATCTGCGGTTCGGAGCCTCCCGTTTCGTCGTCGTGATTGGGGTTGGATGTCGGGGCTTGCGGTCGCGGATCGAACGGCGCGATTAAAGTGCCGCCGTTGGTCATCAGGTTCACGGCTGCGTCGAAGTTTGGATAGGTGATCGCGGCATAACCATTCGGCAGAGTGATGTTTGTCCCCTCGCCGAGATTGTGAAATTCGATGCCAAGATCGCCTTCCTGAAAGTCGGTGATGCGGATCGTGGTTTCGTCATCAAGAATCAGGAGATGGGTTTCGGTGTAAAGGAGCGTGCCGTTTTCGTCATGGACAGGGACCTCTTGAGTTTCGCCTTGATAGAGGTTGATGATGAGGTCGTCGCCATCAACCCAGTATTCGATGGAGCCGGCGAAATCGATGACGCCTTCGGTAAAATTATGGCCGTAGAAGTAATCGTCTTCGAGCCGCCATT
>JAJFHK010000091.1 GCA_021775655.1 Filomicrobium sp.
CTTGGCGGGGTAATCATTGCTCTTCTTGTTCTCGCACCCGAAGGCTTGGCTGCCTTGCGGGCCGCCAGTGTGAACCACCTCCAGCGCTCGGTAAATCTTCTGCTCGGTTCGGCGCTCGCAACGATCGGCCTGACGGTGCCGGCAGCGCTCGCAATCAGTTTGACGATCGGGCAGCCGGTCATCCTGGGGCTCAGTGACGCTTCCACGGTGCTGCTGCTGCTCACGTTGATCATGAGCGCGCTGACATTCGGCGGCGTGCGCACGGGCGTCCTGCAGGGCGCGGTGCACTTGGTGCTCTTCCTGGCTTATCTGATGCTGATCTTTGCGCCGTAACTCAATCGCAATTGTGCCGGACGACCGCTTCATGGCGCAAGCGCGCCTTACACCGCGCATGCACTCAATTCGGCTAAGATTGAGAGACCAGAACACAAACACAAAAAACCGGCCCTTTTCGGGGCCGGCTTTTTTTGCCGAGAGGCTGAAGAAAGTCGGGGGATGACGGCTTCAACCCTTCTCTTTTTTAGACGCTATCTTTAATTCGTCAGACGTAGGTTGTTCAACTTCTGGGCGATCTTCGTGAAAGCTTGGCGCAGTTCATCTTCATTGCTGGCCGAGTAGTAGAAGTCTGTTCCCGACGAGCAATCCTGAAGAACTTCTTGAGCCGAGGTGGGGGCCTGGAAGGCAATGGAATAGACCGCGACGTTCTTCGCTTTCATTTCCGTGCAGACCGATCGGGCCTGGTTCGACGAGTTGCCGTTTCCGCCGACGTACTGCGTGTTGAATACACCGTCCGTCATCAGGATCACGACTTTCAGCGTGTTGCTCGTGCTGTAGTCGACAGGCTTGCTGTCGGCCGGCCAGATCGAATTCCACACCGGCGACACAAGATACCAGGCCCAGGCGGCTCCGAGGTGACCAGCTGTCCCGCCGTTGGCGCTGTAGCCATCGATTTGGGTCTTCAGAGTCGTCTTGTTATCTGTCATCGGCTGAACCTTGGCGCTTGGGCAGTTCACGCCGCTCAGAGCACCCAGCGTGTTGATCCCCGTAGGTGCGGCATCGCTGAATTTTTCTGCACCCGCGCGCTCGTAAACGCAGGTGTTGCCAACGTTGAGGCCTGTAACAGTAGAAGCATACGTTCCCGCGTTGATGCTCGCCGCATAAGGCGCAAGGCCGATGCGAACCTTGTTTAGCGCACCGGTGTCTGGCAGCAGAATGTCAATGAGATCCTTAGCGGCCGTCTTGAGCGCGGCAAGTTTCGAACCACGCATCGAGCCGGTAACATCAAGTGCCATGCCCAGTTCGATATCGCGTTGGTCGAAGCGGGTCGCGCTGTTGACAGGGAGGACCACTTCGGTGAAGCCAGCAATCTTGGTGATCGACATCGGCACGGTTGCCGTTGCGTCGATGACAACTTCACCCGAGGCACGATTGACCGTGATCGCAGGCTGCGAGACCGTTCCAAACAAGTTCCCGCCCTGCTCGAGATTCTTGTTGAAGTAGTTCGTCGCGAGGTCTTCGATTTCAGCGTCGTTGAGGCGACCGTCAAGTAGTGCGCTGCCGGCAGCGAGCGCGGCGGCGTCAGTCGCTGTGACTAGACGCGACTTCGTATTTGTGACGCGGCCCATATCAATCGCCATGCCCGCAACCATTGCGAAAGCAAGGAACATCAGACCGAACATAATGGCGACGGTACCCTGACGGTCTTGGGCGAATGAAGTGCCGTTCTTGAGAACGTGAGCGGCCATGACTGTGTCTCTCCCTGAGGCAACGCGAAAACTGTTGGACCTCAGAGTGCAACCAGGGTGCCCGGCAGACCGGCACCTGCGAAACAGGCGGTGGACAGACGGATTAATCGGTAACCGAACTCTTAAAACGCGTATCGCATTTGAATAAACTTTGCCTGATCACGGAGACTTGGCAGTAAGTATTGATCGGCGCAAACCACAGACGAAATGCGGTTTAGAAGGGCATCAGCGATCCATTACACCGGCGCAAGGTGAATTCGGCATAGTTCGCGGCATAATGAGGCGGCTGTGCCATCGCTTCTAATAGGCGTCGCAGACGTTGCCCATTGAGACGACCCAAATAAGGATTCTTAACTATCATTTTGAAACAGGAAGTTCCCCTTCACGCGGAACGTTAACAAATCGTGCCGGAAAGAGACCGTCAGTCTCATCAGAAGTCGGACACGATGCCACCTTTCTCCCAATCGCCGTATCGCGTCGGCTCAGGCCCCTCGCGGCCACCCAGTTCCTTTGCCTTTTCCCGCTCCGCTTCGATGGACCTTGCTTCCGCCTCGCGCCGCTCAGCGGCCTCAACCAGCGCACGCTGGGCTGCAAGGGGGAGACTCTTCTCGCAAGCCCCATTTTCGACGGGCTGATTGGCCTTTGGCTGCTCCACTTCGGTTGGCTCTTCTTCAATCATCGCGACTGCTCCATATATAGAAGTGACAAGAACTGGAAGTGTGCCGTGCGGGGTTGAGTATCGCGGATTCCCTGGTCCGGCCACCCGACTACCATTAAGATTGGCTTACCAGCACACTCCGGTCGAGTGGGTCTGCCAAACGAAAGAGGTAATACCGATGCCGATGAATTACGCCAAAACGGCCCTTCTGTTGGCAGCACTCATGGCGATTTTCGTCGTCATGGGCTACGTCATCGGTGGCCAGACCGGCATGATCATTGCCTTCGTTGTGGCGCTCGTCATGAACATTTTCAGCTTTTGGAACTCCGATACGGTGGTTTTGAAGATGTTCCGTGCGACCGAAGTCGACGAGGCGACAGCTCCTGAGTATTACCGTCTCGTGCGTGATTTGGCCGCCCGCGCCGAATTGCCCATGCCGCGTGTCTACGTCTTGCCGAATCCGCAGCCAAACGCCTTCGCGACCGGGCGCGATCCGGAGCATTCCGCCGTTGCTGCTTCAACCGGGCTGCTCGAATTGCTGCAGCCCGAAGAGATTGCCGGCGTCATCGCGCACGAACTCGCCCATATCAAGAACCGCGATACCCTGACCATGACCGTCGCAGCAACGATCGGAGGAGCCATCTCCATGATGGCGCAGTGGTTGCAGTTTTCGATGCTGTTCGGCGGCCGCGATAATCGCGGAAGCCCATTTGGCTGGATTGGCATCCTCGCGGCCGCAATCGTAGCGCCGCTTGCCGCCATGCTGGTGCAAATGGCAATAAGTCGATCACGAGAATATCAGGCCGACAAACTCGGCGCTCTGATCTGCGGTAACCCCCTTTGGCTCGCTTCCGCCCTCGATAAGATTGGCCGCCGTGCACGCGGCATCGTCAACGAAGACGCCGAAGCCGTGCCGGCAGCCGCCCACTTGTTTATCGCCAATCCACTGACTGGACGCGGCTTTGACAATTGGTTCTCGACACACCCGGCGATGGAAAATCGCATTTCAGAACTGCAAGAGTTGGCTCGCGAAATGGGTATCCAAGGCGGACAATCAACCGGCGAGAGCCGTCTGGACGACAACCCGGAAACCGGCGGTCAGCCCGGTCCTTGGAGTAGCGTCGGTGCGCAGAATCGGCGCCGGGGTGGACCGTGGGGCTGATGCAAGCGTGAGCGATAAAGGAAAAAGAAAATCAAATTCCGGTGCCCACAAAGGCGGCGCAAAATCAGCGCGGCGCCAGGGGCCACTCAGAAGTGGCGTGCCCGGCACGCCGCCCGCAGGACTGGCTGCGCGTGAACTGGCCGTCGACCTCATTGCGGCGGTTCTACAAGATCATCGCGCTTTCGATGAAGCCTTGGCCAGCCTGCTCAAAAAGCCATCCAACCGCCGTCTTGAGACACGTGACCTCGGCCTTGCCCGTACCATCGCCGCGAATACGTTGCGATTCGCGCTGCCGCTGGATCAGGTTATTGGTCGTTTCATCGAGAAGCCGCTGCCAGCCAAGCAGGGACGCGTCGCCGCAATACTAATGTCGGCTGCCGCGCAGATGTTCCTATTGAAGACGCCAGCCCATGCCGCAATCAGCCTAGCAGTTGACCAGACGCGATTGGAGCGGCACGCAACTCACCTATCGAAGTTCGTCAACGCCGTTCTTCGAAAAGTCTCCGTCGAAGGCGCCGAAGAGTTTGCCAAAGTTGATTTGGCCCGCAGTGCGATCCCGTCGTGGCTGTTCCAGAGCTGGGTTTCAGCATTCGGTGACGAACGAGCAGTTGAAATCGCGAAGGCCAGTTTGCGCGAGGCACCGCTTGACCTGACACTCAAGGACCAAAGCGCAACCGCTGAATGGTCTGAAAGGCTCGGTGCCATACCGCTCGCCACGGGTTCGTTGCGTCTTACAGAAGCCGGTCGCATCAACGAACTTCCTGGCTATAGCGAAGGAACGTGGTGGGTGCAGGACGCCGCCGCCGCATTGCCGGCGCGCCTACTGGGTGACGTCGCCGGCAAGGACATTGCTGACTTGTGTGCGGCTCCAGGCGGAAAAACCGCACAATTGGCGGCTGCAGGCGCGAAGGTCGTCGCCGTTGATCAATCCGCGAGCCGTCTTGCTCGCGTTTCGGAAAATCTGACCCGCCTGAATCTACACGCTGAGTTGGTCGAAGCGGATGCAACCACGTGGCAACCAGGGGGCACATTCGATGCTGTGCTGCTCGATGCCCCCTGTACGGCAACCGGCACCATCCGCCGCCATCCAGATATCCTGCACCTCAAGCGCGAGAGCGACGTTGCATCACTTGCCGCATTGCAAGAGCGCTTCATCGATCACGCCGCCGATCTCGTCCGACCGGGCGGCGAGCTAGTCTACTGCACGTGCTCGCTGCAACCCGAGGAGGGCGAGTATCAAGCAGCCGGTTTTCTCGTCAGACACGCGAATTGGCAAAGCGTGCCGATCATTCCGGAAGAA
Organism: Filomicrobium sp.; assembly: GCA_021775655.1. Lineage (GTDB taxonomy): Bacteria > Pseudomonadota > Alphaproteobacteria > Rhizobiales > Hyphomicrobiaceae > Filomicrobium. The sequence goes on from JAJFHK010000091.1 coordinate 4,866, forward strand.
GCTGGCATCAAGGCCGGTTGGGTGACGCAAGAAGGGTTTCTGCGGACGCTTCCCTGTGAAACACCTTCACCGGCTGACGAGCACTGCAAAGACACGGTCGCAGGCGGAATGGACGGTTTTTTTGCAGCCCGCTTCCGCCGCCACGATGACTGAAGCCGGCAGCCGTACCACAAGGCATCCACAGGTGCGGTCATTCCCCTGCCGCAACTGACTTGTCATGTCCTCATCGGCGGTTTAACGGCATTCAGGACAAGGGGAAGGACAGCCGGTGATCGAGGCGGGGCCATTGCAGCAGCCCAATCGGGTGATGTTTGCGAGCGACAGCGGAGGGCAACGAACATGGCGCGCCTGAGCCTGTCTGAGCGCGCCCGTGTGACCGGGCTGGCAGCCGAACGTGCGCGCCGCCGAGTTATATCCCGCGCACTTTATTCGCGATTATTACGTTGGCGCTACGGGTCCACGGTCGCCGATCAGCTTCTCATCATTCCACAAGACTTGCGCACCCGCGATCCGAGCTTCTGGCAAGAAGTTGGGGTCGACCAGTTTGGCCTGGCCGGCTCTCTGGCGATCCTAAACGGACAATCGCCATTCACGGTCCGCCCGCCAAGCGAGGCCTGGGAGCGTGCCTTGCAAGGGTTCGGTTGGCTACGTCATCTTGAGGCCACCGAGGAAATAGAGGCGCAGGAAGCCGCGCGTCGGATGGTCGTCGAATGGACTGGAAAATACCGCGGTGGCGGCGGCGGTATCCCATGGCGTCCAGAGGTCATCGCGCGCCGATTGTTCTCCTGGATAACGCACGCAGGATTCCTGCTCGAAGATTCGGATGCAAAAAGCTACGACGCAATTTCCGAGAGCCTCGGCTTCCAGCTCGTGAGACTTTCCGCGACGTGGCGCACAGCACCCGTCGGCCCGCCGCGATTATTGGCGCTGATGGCGATTGTTCTGGGGGACCTGACAATTGCCGGACACGAGCGCCAGCTCAGCGATGCGGAGCGCCTGCTGGCCGATGAACTGACTCGCCAGATTCTCCCTGACGGAGGGCATATCAGCCGCAATCCAGCAGTCCTTGTAGAATTGCTGTTGGATCTGCTACCGCTCAGCCAGTGTTTTGTAGCTCGCAACCGCTCTGTGCCAAAAGAGATCTCGTCCGCCATTCGCCGCGCCCTCGGTATGCTGCGCTACATGCGCATGGGTGACGGCACGCTAGCCCGCTTTAACGGAACCGGCCTGGCTGACCCTGCCCATATCGCAACTGTGCTGGCCTATGGGGCGACGGCCGGTATGCCGGTAATCGAGGAGGCGCCACAAACAGGTTATGTGCGCTTGGATGCTGGTCGCACACTTCTGGTTTGCGATGTTGGTCCGCCACCCTCTTTGGAATTTGCCGGAGCAGCCCACGCCGGTTGCCTGTCGTTCGAGTTGAGCCATGGCCCGCAGCTCATTTTCGTCAACGGTGGCGCGCCGCGTGCACGGGAAACCGAGTGGATGACGAAGGCGCGCGCCACTGTGTCACACAATACGCTTTGCCTGGGCGAGAAGTCATCTTCAAAGATGGTTCGCCACCCCTTCCTCGAAGACCTCGCCGGAGCTTATCCAATCCGCTATCCCAATGCGGTCTCTTCTGAAGTGTCGCAGATTGGCGAGGAGGTTTCCGGCAGTATTGTTCTTGACGCAAATCACGACGGTTATATGCACCGCTTTGGTTTGATACATTCGCGCACGCTGCGGCTGTCAATGAGCGGACTACGTCTCGAGGGAGTCGATCGTATTAGCGGCAAGTCCGCGCCCGTCCGCCTCAAGAACGATCTGCCATACTCTATTCATTTCCACCTACACCCTGAAGCTGGCGTCAGCGAACCCTCCGACGAAGGTTACGTTCTCATCGATCTGCCTGATGGAACCGTCTGGCGGTTCCGCGCGTCCGGCGCCGGGTTAGCCGTCGAGGATGGCATTTTTTTCGCCGATTCCACAGGTCCTCTACAGGCACGCCAGATCGTCCTGCGCGGATCGACATTCGGCGAAACTGAAGTCACATGGTCACTGACCGGGGATTAGGAATTCAAATGTTTCAGTGAGTAAAACCGGCTTACCCATCCGTTGTGTTTCGCCGCTAGAACGGCCTGTGGTACTCAAGGGGAAGTCGATAGACCCGTCGCAGTTCAAGAAGAAAGACAAGCAAACGAAATGTCCGAGACGCCGCGTAAAGTCACCCGAGCCCTTCTTTCAGTATCCGACAAAACCGGCTTGCTGCCATTCGCGCACGCGCTATCCCAAATGGGCATCGAACTCGTTTCGACCGGCGGTACCGCGAACGCGCTCAAGACCGCCGGCCTATCGGTGCGAGATGTCTCTGAATTGACCGGCATGCCTGAGATGATGGACGGACGCGTAAAGACGTTGCATCCCAAAGTTCACGGCGGTCTCCTTGCGATGCGCGATAATGCAGATCATCAAGCCGCTGCTGATGAGCACGGCATCAGTCAGATCCACCTCTTGGCTGTCTCGCTTTACCCATTTGAAGAAACACTGGCAGCCGGCGGCGACTTCGATGCCTTGATTGAGAACATCGACATCGGCGGACCAGCGATGATCCGTGCCGCGGCAAAGAACC
>JAJFHK010000092.1 GCA_021775655.1 Filomicrobium sp.
ATCCAACCCCAGAATATAATGGATGTAAAAATCGCGACCGGGCTCAGCGCCAACCGACTGCCTAGGATATAGGGAACGGCGATATTTGTCGTGGCGAACATGACTACTAGGTACGTTGCCAACGGGGCGAGCGCCAGCGTCCAATCGTTGAACGTCAGCAGCCCGACAAAGCCTAGGATCAAACTGATAACTGCGGACCCGGCGAACGGAGCGAAGCTTAAAATTATAACTACGACCGCCCACAGCTCTGGGTTTGGCAGTTCGACAAGCCAGCACACGATGCCAACGATTGCGCCCATTGTGACGTTGAGCATTGTCAACATCACAAGATAGTAGGAAATGTCGCTTTGGATACTTCGCAGTATCTCAACGACGCGTTTCTTGTCCTTGAGCGCGGGAACCAGCTCAACAGTTTTTCGAACGAAGGAATCGCCTGATGCAAGCAGGAAATAGAGCAGCATGATCACGATGCCGATTGAGGCCATAATCGCTGGCGTGCCGGTCAATACCTGTTCAGCTACGCCAGGCCGTTCGACGCGCACCTCAAGCGGCTTGCCCGTACCGACATCGGTTGCCGCTTCGACGCGGTCGGTTGCGTCCTTAATGCTCTCCATTGGCGCCTTGACGGACTGGAGAAGCTGCTCAATGCGGAAGAAATTGCTGGGAACTTTTTCAATCCACTCATTCGCTGATCCAGATAATCCATAAACTCCTGCTGCGATGATCGCCACGGTAAGCACGACGGTGGCGGCGGCACTAACGGTAGCGGGAATGCCGATCTGTGATCCGGCGCGGACTACCGGACTGAACAGCATGCTCAGCAGGAGTGCGACGGTAATTGGGATTAATAGGGATGATGCAAAATATATAGCGGCAAGCGTGAGGAGTACAAATATACCGGTAATTGAAATTGATCGTCGATCGGACTCCGAGAGAACGATTACGGGGCCATCCTCCGAGAGAGTGGTCTCAATTGCGCCGTCGATTTCCGTCTTCGCATTTTCGACCATCGCTGTCCCTCAAGCTCTCGTTCTTATTCGACCGGCGGCAGACCAGTGTAGCCCTAAGAATCTGGGCAATGTGCGCCATTCTCAATCCATGCTGCGGTCAAGGCACCGAATAGCTCTTGCGAACCAGGGACGGCTTCTCGCCCCTCTCCCGGAGACCAACCCCACCCGACGAGTCCGTCCTCGGCGTTGTGTTCTTGTAGCTCAGCCAGTGTCCTGCCGCCGTTGCGTGCCGGATCCTTGAGTTGTTCGCATATTTCGCCGAGCGATCGGTCCTCCCATGCCATTGATGCCGGGGCCAAATGCCAAACGTCATGCCCCGGCAACGAACCGCGATCTCCACCGAACGAGAAATTTTTCTCGCCGTGACATGTCGTGCACCGCATTGCTGGCTTTCCGAGGCCGTCCGGCCCCCGAGCAACCGGTGGTATGTGAGGGCGCATATTATCTCCTTGATTGGGCCGGTCGGTGCGTGGGTGGCAGTTGATGCACCGTGGGTGTTGCAGGACTTTGCCCATCTCATTGAAGATAGCGATCGCGCGTTCGCTTTTGTCGGAAATGCTTTCAAATTCAGCCGGCGTTGCAAGTTCGGCGCTGATAGCGAAAATCTGCTGACCAGCGCCCATATTGATGAGCGATGTGACGGCGGTGGCAATCGCAACCACAAAAGATAGTTTTCTATTCGCTTTCGGGATCATGTGTTGGCGCTCCCATCGACCAACTTAGGTCGCAGCTCAATAGTTTGAACGTGAGACGACCTGCTCCAACGCAATCCAACGGTTGAACTTCCGTAATGTTCCACCACAGGTTCAATAAATCTACTTGGCACATACATCTTCAGCTTCAATCAGGAGTGAAAATCCTTATCAAGTTCACACTCGTGCGCAACGGCAGATCGCGTTCTTGTCCGATCCACTGCTTCTTGAAGCTACCCACTCGCGACAAATGTCATAGCTGCACCGTGCGAAGCATCAATAAAATTTTGTTCACGCTGGAACACCAATGCCGAGTTGACGGTTCACATTCCATACCGCCGTGAGCGGTGATCGAATGAAGGAGTGAATTCCATGAAGACCGTTACACTCGTAAGTGCAATTGCACTCGCACTGGCTTCGCCCGTCCTGGCGGAGGAGCGTAAGGCGGTAGAGAATCCAACATCGTCATCGACATTCATCACAGTTGGGAATTCAACGGAGATGCGCACCTCTGATTGGATCGGCGCGCCTGTCAAAAACGGTTCCGATGAAACAGTTGGTGACATCAATGATTTTGTAGTTGCAAGCGACGGAAAGATCATCGCGGTCGTCGCCGGTGTCGGTGGGTTCCTTGGGTTGGGCGAGAAGAACGTCGGACTTTCGTTCGATAGTGTCGAGCTCACCAAAACGGCTGATGGCGAACGCGTTGCAATGGTTCTGATTTCAAAGGACGAGCTGATGAGCGCGCCCGATTACAAGACCGGCAACAAGACCATGCGCGAAAGGGCGAAAGAGGCTTCCGATGCCGCAGCAAAAACGTATGAGAAGGCCAAAGAAAACGTGAAGGCCGGATATGAGGCAGCGAAGGAAAGCGTGAAGAAAAATTACGAATCTGCCAAGGAAGCCGTGAACAGCGACGAGAAAAAAATGGACGATCCGGCAACCCGCTAACAACGATGGTTGATTGCCAGAAAAAATGAACCTGAATGTAAGGAGTTGCAATATGAACTGGGACCAAATCGAAGGTAAATGGAAGCAATTCAAGGGCGAAGCAAAACAGCAGTGGGGCAAGCTCACTGACGACGAACTGGATCGAGCTGCCGGCAAGCGTGATGAGTTGGAAGGTCTAATTCAGGAACGCTATGGCATCGCTCGGGAAGAAGCTAAAAAGCAGGTCGACCAGTGGGTAAACCGTCA
>JAJFHK010000093.1 GCA_021775655.1 Filomicrobium sp.
CGGCCAGTGCGGGCTGTTGGATCGCCGGTTCAAACAATATGACCCCTTCGATGTCGTCAGGAAACTGGGCGGCCAATTTAAGTGCACTTTCAGCCCCTGTCCCGAAGCCGGCAACGTAGACGGCGTCATAATCGTTGTTGAATGCCATGATTTGCGATTGTGCGCAGTTAGGATTGTCGGGCCCAAAGTTGGCCGGGCGTACAAAGGCGCGATGCAGCGTTTGGGACTGAGTCAATTCCGTCGCTGCTTCGTGAACGCCGATGGCCAGGATGACAAAGGTTTGCGCCTGTATCGAAACGGATTCTTGTTGCTTCGTAGAGATCATGTCTGGCCCCAAAACTATGGATGTGATTGGGGGAAGCTAGTGAACGGGCTGAGCGGTCGCAGTTCCGTTGGGAACTTTCTTCGTGTGGTGCGTCGGATACCCAGTGCTTTGCAGCCTCTAACGGCTATACGATTTTTTCGTTCACTACTTTATTAGCCAAACAGGAAGACGCGCCGACGCTGCTGCATCCGAGCTTGTCCCTGGCGCGGGGGCGTGAGAGTTTCGAGTGACTGCAAAGCTGGATAACGGGAGATGGTTTTGAGCAACGAGGCCGAAAGCGGGAACAACCACGGCTCCGCAGGAGGCCGGCGTCGGAGCGGCCTTGGAAAGCTCGCAATGGCAGGCGTGTTTGTCGCGCTTAGTGCCGCGGTCGTGGCATTTTTAATGCAGACTGTTGATCCATTGAATATCTCTTCGGATGCTGAGGTCGAGCACCCTGATGAAATGCCTGCGCCGAAGGTCGTTACGGCGCGCGAGTATTTCAAAGACAGTGGCCGCAAGGAAGTCCTGCCAGGCGTTCCTTCAGTTGCACCAAGTACACCCTGGCTGAAACTAGATCCTTCGATGACGCTGACTCGAATAGGGGTTGGTTCTTGCCTTGGGCAAAATCAGCCGCAACCGATCTGGGAAGGTGTCCTGCGCCTGGAACCGAGACCGCAGGTCTTTATGATGATTGGCGATGCGGTCTACGGCGATATCAAGAGCCCTGGTGCCAAGGAACTTGTACGGGCCTACCGCGATCAGGCGGTTCGCCCGGAATTGGCCAAGGCACGGCAGGCCATACCGTTTCTTTCGATTTGGGACGACCATGACTTCGGGGCAAACGATGCAGGTTCGGCATTTTCTCAAAAAGGAAGTGCGGCAAGGTTGTTCTACGATTTCTGGCAGATGAAGCCAGAGCGGCCAGTCGAGCAAGGTATCTATTACGCCAGGACCTATGGTGCCGAAGGCAAGCGCGTTCAAATTATCATGCTTGATACGCGTTCGTTTCGTTCAAAGTTCAAGAAGAAAACCAGCAACTTCAAATACTGGGGAAAGTTTGAACCGATTGAAGATCCAGACCGCACCATGCTTGGCGAAACCCAATGGGCGTGGCTGGAAGAGCGCTTGCAAGAAGCGGCCGATGTCCGAATTGTTGTGACGTCAATCCAGCTCCTCTCAGAGGGGCATGGTTTTGAACGCTGGGGAAACCTGCCGCTGGAACGGCAGCGGTTCTTCGAACTCATCAACGATACGGGTGCGCGTGGTGTGATCTTATTGTCGGGCGATCGGCACTTCGGGGCCTTCTACTCTGGCAAGCTTGCAAATGGGCAAGTCCTACCTGAGATGACCTCAAGTTCGCTCAACCGCTCGTACGGTCCTTCCCAGGACGCGCGAACTGCCGAACGCCTGAGCCAAACATATCATCAGGAAAACTTTGGGGTTGTCGACATAGATTGGCGCCAGCGAAGGGTCGAACTGCTACTCAAAGGAATAGATGGCGAGACGCTCGACGGTATCACCGTCAAATTTAAGGATCTCGGTATTGATGAATAAGGTTTGTCAGCTGTGACAGTTGCGTTTGATCTTGCGTGACACATATCAAGGTCGCGATTGCGCGCAATGGTCATGATCCGTACTGAATGGCGACCGTTAGACGCCAGATCTGTTGGAGGAGACGTCCATGCGTGTTTTGACTTTTATGTTCGGACTTTTGCTTTTTTGCGGCTCGACTTTTGCTGATGGGCTCAAGACCTACACGGTCGAGGGAACTTTCGATGGCGTTGCCTTCGACGTCGAGTCGGCGATTGTCGACAAGGGGCTCGTGATCGATACAAAAGGTGATGTTGCGCGCATGTTGCAGCGTACCGGTCAGGATGTGTCGCAGGACTCCAGGGACATCTACGTTGGCGCGACGTACTTTACTTTTTGCTCGGCGGTACTTTCGCGAAAAATGATGGAAGCCGATCCTGCCACAATGGGGCTGTGCCCTTACGTTGTGTACGTTTACGAGACGAAGGCGAACCCAGGCGAAGTTGTCGTTGGCTTTCGCGAGCTTGAAGATGCCGGCAGTGATCAAGCGGAAGATGTGCTTGAAGAAATTGACAAATGGCTTGATGGAATCGTGCGTAGCGCTATCGGAAAGTAAGCGCTGGCAATTGTGTTTGCGGCACAGCGATTGAAGCTATCAGGGGAACCGCAACAACAGTCCGGTAGCGTCGTCGGATTGCTTGACGCGCGGGTGTATTGCGCAGTTGGCATCGTCGTTTTCGACTTGACGGAGTTCACGCAGGAGCGCCTCGATACCAAGTGACTTCGCAACGTCCAGCAATGAACGCGCATCGTATCGTTCGTAGATATCGATGAGTCGCATAAGTCCGTCGGTGGCGAGAAGAGCGTAGCCACCCTGCGTTACGTCAATCGTGCCGTATTCAATGAGTTCTTTTGGCGGGGGAGTGATTGAAAGGACAGCGTTGCCACCGGGCCTGTTTATGCAGGCAGCTCGTACCAGTCGCAATTGCGGCCATATAAGTGCTCTGCGTTCGGCTTCGCTGCCAAGGCCGTGTAGTTGTTGCAGACGGGAGACTTCAGCAGCTGTGCGCCGGTCGCCTGCATCCGCTCCGCCGACACCAATAGTGGTGAGCGAATTGTTGGATTCGGCAATCAGCGCGCAATCGCCCAGCCCGACCCACTCAAGTTGGTTGCCGGCCTCGCGGACAATGAGCGCGGCGGCTGATGGGTACTCCCACGGGTGGTCAGGTTTTCGGCGTGCGCATTTTTCAAAAGCAACGGCGAGTTCCTGATTCACCATTGCGGGAAAGTCGTAGAGGTGGGGTGGTGCGTCGGCTGCGAGCTTTGTGAATTTGGCGTGTGATGTTTCCGCGAGCCAGGCTGCGTCAGAAACCCTACCTACGAGAGGTGCATCGACTAGGTCGGTGGCGCCGTCGATTACCCAGGCTAGGCCGCAGGCATTTCCAGCCCGATCTTCATTTGGTTCGCTGGAGCCCCAGCTTTGCATGTCTATGATTTGCATAGGCATTCTCAACAGCCATTGAAGGTGAGTTGGAATTATTCCACGTGTCCGAGGGGACTGCTATCTGTAGTTCTCTAGCCAATACGTGCTTTAGGTGTCACGTGTTGCCGCAGCGGCGCGACCAATTGAGGCGTGGCCATGCCAACGCCGCAGTCGCGGTTGCAGGTGGAGCGCTTGTTGAGGCAATTCGGCGGGGAACCGAGATTGGGAATCTTCAACCGGAGGGTCCGGCTAAATCTTGCTCTGCAGGGCGGCGGCGTGCATGGCGCTTTTACATGGGGCGTCCTTGACCGACTCTTGCAGGAAGAGCGGATTGAGATCGGCTGGGTTAGCGGGACGAGTGCGGGCGCTGTGAACGCTGTGGCACTCGCGGCGGGACTCGCAGATGCTGGCTGTGAGGGCGCGCGAGCGAAACTCGCGACCGTCTGGCACAGCGTGCACAAGGCGGGTGTACCCGATTTGATGCGGTTCAATCCGTTTCTCTACAGCCTGAGCCGTCTTCCAGCGGTCGCGCAAATGGCCGGCATGCTGTCACCGTATGAGTTCAACCCGATGGGGTTTGATCCGCTGCGCAGGCTGCTGACGGATAATATCGACTTCGAAAGTCTGGGCAAGAATTCCCCGATCGAACTTATTGTGTCCGCGACTGATGTTGCGACCGGTCGGGCAAGGCATTTCCGGTCCAAGGAACTGGCCGTTGAACATGTTCTTGCTTCCGCGTGTCTGCCGACTTTGCACCACGCCGTCGAGATTGATGGCCGCGCGTATTGGGATGGCGGGTTCTCTGCCAACCCGGATTTGGTGACGCTGGCGGGTGAGAGCCCGATCAGGGACACCTTGATCGTACAGTTGAATCCAACGGCGATTGGTACTTTGCCAACGGGCGTTCGCGAGATCAGCGATCACGCAAACAGGCTAACATTCAATGCACCGCTTCTGCGTGATGTAGAGGTCATCGAGACGGCGCGGGAGGCGCTCATGGCGACGTGGATCCCACGAAGTGGATCGATGTCACGATTGGCGCGCCATCGGTTCCATTTGATCGAGGCAAGCCGATATACGAGCGCGTTGAAACCGGACAGCAAGATGCAGCCGGATCGCGGTGTCTTGACCTACCTCTTCGGTGCAGGGCGGACTGAAGGGAGTAAATGGATCGAGAGGCATCTCAGGCAGGTCGGGCGGCGCGCCAGCGTGGACCTCAAGCAGCGCTATCTATCGGCAGGCTCCATGCCAGTTCCAGAGCACCTTAGCGAACCGCTGCCTGATGATGTCGGGTCGGGGGACGAACCTGCTCTGGGCGCGGAGCGGCAGACTGCGTAAAGTGCGCGTGCCGGTAGGGATACTTTGACGGCTTACAGGATCAGGTCGACAAATTCGTCAGTTTTCAGCCGACAAGCTTGGCGTAGCCGTCCTGCGTTGTTTCGTCGATCAGAGCCTTGCAAATTGAATGCGCTGCATGTCCGGGAGCGATTTCGCCAACGTCATTTGGGTCGATATTCTCGCGCTTGGCGAAGACGATCGGTGTTGCCACAGGGATCAGCATGGCGCCCTGTTTATTGAGTGTGGTGATAAGCCCGCGCATGTGTTCGGACTGGTCGAGCTGGGAGACCATCACCATCCGCATCGCGCCCTTCGTCAGCGAGACAAGGTGGACGAACATCGATGAGGCGGGAACATAGATGCGGCCACGATGCTGATAGGTCACATCGGGGCGTTCGCTTTCTTCAAACAACAGGCTAGGCCAGTCGGGATCCCACACAATGTCGGTGCGATAAGCCACATAAGCGTCGGGCTTTGAGAACGATGGACGAACGGTGAGGTAGGCGCCGATGTAGTGGTCGACAGCAGCCTTGGTGTAGGCGCCCATGTAGACTGGGGCGGCGAACCCGCCGTCGCCTTTCAACTCCATCGGGCCTGAGACGGCTGCTCCGCTCCAGCCCTGTTTGATGGCTTCGAAGTCGAGCCCGAGGACCGTGCAGACGTCGAAGAGTGTCTGGTCGCGCACTTGGCGTCCGGCAATCATGTTTTGCACGGTCTTCTCATGACAGCAGGCGTTATCTGCCAGTTCGGCCTGAGTCATTTTCTTTTCGATCAACGCAGTGCGGATCTTGGCGATTGCAGCTGCGCGGTCGGTGGAGAGATTCTGCTCGGGCATTGAATTCGGCTCATTTGGCGGGTCGACGGCGGACATTTCTCAGCTGCCATACCGCTGTGTGTCTCCTTTGCGGGAAAGTACCGGAAATTGCGCCAAAGAAGCAATCGGCATCCAGTGGTCCGGCCAATTGCCGGTCCGGATGCTGCGAGGTGCCAGGCAATCAGGTGTCATTCCAACAAGATCGGGGCATTGTCGTTGCAACGAAAGCCAGTGCCGGTGCCAAAGCGTTCCCCAGGGAACAGCACCGCGATCAAAAACGGGTCAAGTCTTGGTTATCGGGAGTTTGCTTTCAACACCTA
>JAJFHK010000094.1 GCA_021775655.1 Filomicrobium sp.
CATCATGAGTGGCATGGTGCCAGTCGCACTGGCGACCGATGCGGGCGGGTCAATACGCCGGCCAGCGAGTCACGCCGGTTGCACAGGTCTCAAGACATCAAGAGGACTGGTTCCACGTCGCCATGGATTTCCCGCACTTGCCGCGGATTTCCAGACGACCGGACCCTTGGCCCGCTCGATTGGTGACCTTCGTTTAGTCACGGAGTGCATCGCCAGCGCCTTGCCAGCGCTGGATCGCGACTTCGAAGGTCTCCGGGTCGCTGCCGTAAGCGGCGCCGGGGCAAGCCCGGTTGATTTGGAAGTTAAAGATAGCTTCCTGGACTGCGCGTCGCTCTTGAAAGCACGCGGCGCGAAACTGGAGGAAATCGACCCTCCATACGATGCGGAGGCTATCGGCGATTTGTTCATGGATATCGCGGCCGCCGGAGTGGCGGCCGCACTGGCATCGAAAGACGACATTGATGACGATCTGACGCCGGCGATCCTGGCGCTCCGCGATAGGGGCCGGTCGATGCGCGCCGAAAACTACGTTCTACTCATGAACGAAGTCGAGCAGTTCCGATGGCAGATGCATGACTTTTTCGCGAATTGGGACGTCATGCTCACCCCGACGGCAGCGGCCCTCCCCTGGCCGCGCGGCGAACCATTCGCAAAATCGATCGCGGGACGACCAGCTTCGGCTCGCGCCAGTGCAGTGTTCACAACCTTTGCAAACGTTGCCGGGTTGCCCGGGCTCAGCATACCATTCTCGATGTCGCGCACCGGCCTTCCAATCGGAATGCAGCTTGTCGGCCCGATCGGTTCCGACGCAGCGTTGCTATCGCTCGGTAACCGACTCGAGCAGTTAAGGCCGTGGCCGCGCATCGCATGCGCGCCCACCTGAACCGCTCGCCGCGCCTGAGAAGCGCCTTGTTCACTCGCCCGTGTGGCGCTCTGGAAGTTTTGCGTAGTCCAGGGTCTTCATCCACGCCGGTCCGCTGTGCGCCATCCACACTGCAGTGGCTGCATTGGCGATTGCCTCGTGAACCAGGAGGTCGGATTCGGTGAAGATCTCAGGCGCGGAGTTCGCGCAGATCAGTACACCAAGATAGGTTTCTCCCCACATGAGAGGCGCGAACATCGCCGAACCGGCGCGGAAAGTCTGGAGTATCTTAACGAAGCTCTGATGATGGGTCGTGTTGCGCAACAACAGCGGATGCCTCGTTGTAGCAATATGCGCAGGGTGACCAAGACCGACAGCGATCTTCTCGTGATACTGCTCTTCGGGAAAGTTGACCGGGGCGGTAATGAGATGAAAATCTCGATCCGGCGTCAACATGAATACGGTGGCTGCGCTTTGGTTGCGTTCATTGGCGCTGTTGAGCCGCGTTTTGTCGATTGGTCCTACCAACGAAGGAAGTGCGCGCGTCAGCACCCATAATGCCTCCTCGGGACCGTCCGCAAAGCTTGCTTCCCGAAGCAGTCGCTTGAGGGCCAGCAGTGGATCGATAGTGTGGAATTCGGACACGGGCGTTGGGCCTTCGTATTATTTGAGGACGGACGGCAGCCAGAGGCTGATCTGGGGAAATGCCAGAAGGATTGCGAGCGCAATTCCCAGGATGAAAACAAATGGCGCAACGCCAATCATGATCTCTGTGACCGGCCGCTTGAGAATGCCGGTCATGACGTACAGGACCATTCCAACCGGTGGCGTAATCAACGCGATCTCCATGTTGAGAGTGAACACCACTGCATACCAGATGGGATCAAGACCAAGGCTGAGCACGATCGGGTGAATGAGCGGCAGCACGATGAAGATGATCGAGATAACCTCCAGGATCATGCCCAGCAGGAACAACAGCACCATCGTCGCGAGCACGAAACCCCAGGGTGGCAATTGCAGATCCTGGATCAACAGCAGCAGATCCTGTGAAATCTGCAGTTTTGTTACGACTGTTCCCAGAACATGCGATCCCGAAATAATAAACAGGATCATCGCCGAAGTTGTCAGCGCGTCCATGAACGCGCCAAGCAGGTTCTTGACACTTAGCGAGCGATAAACGACGGCCGAAATGACCAACGCGTAGGTGACGCCGACGGCTGCCGACTCAGTTGGCGTAACGAGGCCTGAATAGATCCCGCCGACGACGATCACAGGCAGCATCAGCGCTGGCAGCGAACGGGCCGTATAGCTCAGGCATTCTGACCAACTGGCACGAGGCATAGGCTCGTAGACGCCGCCCCGCACGCTAGCAATCACAGCATAGGCGACCAGCAATGCGGTAATCAGCAGCCCCGGTATAATGCCGGCGATGAAAAGCGCCCCGATCGATTCTTCAGTGATTTCTCCATAAAGGAGCAACGGGATCGAGGGCGGGATCATGATTCCCAGAGTGCCGCTTGCCGCAACAAGCCCGTAAGTGAATTTTCTCTCGTACCCTCGCTCCAGCATCGGCGGCACGGCGACGATCGCCATGCTGGCCGCGTTGGCAACCGAGCTCCCCGTGATCGCCGCACCAAGCGCACTTGTCAGTACCGCCGACACGGCCAAGCCGCCCGGCAGATGCCCAACCCAGCGAGTCATCGTTTCAAACAGAAGTTCGGTAACGCCGCTTCGCCTCAGGATTTCGCTCATGAGAATGAATAGCGGGATGGCGATCAGCAAAAACGAAGACGTGCCTGCGAACGCGGACGAGGGCAGGCCCAAAAGGCTGGAGTCGCCGATAGCAAAATAGCCGACGGTCACGCCGACGATCGCCAGTCCGATACCGACCGGAATGCCAGTTGCCAGCAGGGCCAGGAGCCCGATCAGTAGGCTCGCGCTCATGAGATCTCAATCAACGGAATGGGCTTCGATTCTCACGGTTCGGCCTTCCACGAGACCCCATCGTGCGGCGAGGCGCGCCAGTAGTTCGAGAGTGAGGATGCCGAATCCTATGGGTATCGCGAGGTAGGGGATCCAGAGCGGAACATCGAGCTCGGACGCACTCGATGCCTGCATTAGGTAGGACAGGGACACGAACCGGTATCCCAAGTACGTCACGTAAGCGCAAAACGCGAGCGCTACAAAGTCAGTGATCGACCCCAAAATGCGCCGTGCCTTTTCCGTCAACCGCATTGTGACGACGTCGATTTCCAGCTGACGCCCGATGCGCAGGACATAGCCAGCACCAAGAAACCCG
>JAJFHK010000095.1 GCA_021775655.1 Filomicrobium sp.
CGAACTCCTTGGCTACACCTTCATCTAGATTGGACATAAACATGCTTACCACATCCGCATTAGCTCCCCTTGCCAACATCGGGTCGTTCATTGGCGCTGGTGACTTCCGATGATTGCCTCGAACAGTGATCACCATTCCCGAGCGGTACTGAGCAAAATCAGAGCCATTCTCTGAACGCTCGATATTCTTCGACGGACGCTCCAGTGTCTTGAACGCGGTATAAATCGTACGCCCGACATCCTGGCCTAGCGCGACGAAGACTTCACCGCCGGTCAGTGCAGCAAGGTGCCGACGTTTGCTTCGAGACCGTCTTCGCCGACAAGAACGACATTGATGCGCTTGCCGCATTTTGCCCGTTACTGGACATCGAGCGAATAGCTCAATCCATTTGTGACAAGCAGAATATCCTTTCGTCGGCTCTGGCTGGCGACACACTTGATTGCCGCGCCAATCTCAGTGCCGCACGTGGTTCACCAAGCTGAGCGATGGTGGAAGTCAGGGTGTTGGAGTTGTTCGCACGGCCAACCTGTTCGACCACTGTGTCAAACTGCCAAAGGTCGACCTCGCTGCCAGATCGCACATATCCGGCAACCTCATGCAAAGCTGTTGTTTTTCCGGAGTCGATTGCATCCTCGTAATCGTTGCGCGCGGCTCCTCTAGGTTTTGAAACGGCGCGCAATGTGCGTTCACCGATTTGCACTTCAAGCTCGAAAACAACTGTATGAGTCGGCACGGGAAACGAGAGCGTTGCTTCTACTGTGTCGGGATCATTGTTTTCGAACGAACGCTATTCTTCGACGATAGCCAACCCGCCGTGGATCTGAACGTCATACTTCGGGCTCGTCAGAAGCTGACTTCTTGGCAGCCGTCCGGCGCTTCGAAGTGCGTCGCTTTGAGGGTCGGTGCTCTTCGGGCATGCGTTCGCCATCGCTCGATTCCTTTACTAAAGACTTGATTAGAATTCGGATGCGCTCCTGCACAAAGTGTTGGTTCAATTCTTCTTTCAATTGCTCTGGATTGATCTTCAGTCTGATACCTGGCACGATCAGCAGCTCGGTTGCGGTCTTCACTTCCATGACGACGCGTATCGCTGACGGAGGCAGTCCGCTTTGTCTCAAGACCATGTAGCGGTCGACTGCCGCGACATGATCGTCGTCGTACTCCGGGCGCGCTCGTGTGCCCGAAGGAGGCGGAACGAAGCCTTCCGCGATCAAGAACCTGATTTGCCGAATCGTGACATTGGTCTGTTCGGCGAGCTCTCGAACATTCATGCTGGCTTCCTTTTGACAAACTTCTTGTCGAAAAGGATTACGCTCGTCAATTCTTTTTACAAATCTTTTGTCAAATGATGCTGTGTAATCGCGGGGATCAGAAGTTGCATATTGAGGAGACGGGCTTGCAACTTGGGGCGGCGTCCATCCCTAATCCAAGTGCGGGCCCCGTGAGATCCAACTCCGCCTAAAATGACGTCGTGAAACTTGCAGGTGTCTGTCCTGACCGGACTTCATCTGTTGGGCTCAACAGGCAATGGTTGCCTGTCTAACAAGCAGCCCCGTCGTCGTTGTCATGATCCGTTTGCCGGGAGGGGATTGGCTCCATGGCTACCAATTTCACTCAGATCAACATCACTGGAACCGGCGCCGGGCAATGGAACTTATGGGCTTAGTTTCCGCACGGAACCGACACGGTTGCGGCCGCGGACGGTATGTATCGGCGGCAATCGCCCTTGCTTGCCTTTTCATTTTGCTTGTAGGCAACGCTGCTACCTTGAGCGAAGGCGCTCTCTGATTTCGTCTTCAGCGCGACCCGCGATGAAGCGCTCTTTTCCAAAACATCGAGCCGGCGGCGTGCGGTTTCCTGTGCGGTTTCCCGATCAATCGTCGGACCGGCAGATTTCAGCGCCAGGCGATAGTTCGTCTTGGCTTCTTCGATATCGCCGCGCAGTTCGTAGATCTGGGCGCGCAATGCATAGGCTGCAGGAAACAACGAACTCTTGCGGAGGGCTGCCTTAATATCTGTGAGGGCGCGCTCGAATTGGTTCCTACGGAATGAGACGACCGCCCGGGCATAGCGGTTCACGGCATCGCTCCGGCTGGCATTTACAAGCTTGTTGGCCTTGGCTGCCGCTTCGCTTTGATGTCCAAGATCGGATAGAAGCAAAACCTGCAAGGGCTGCAAAGCACGCTCATAGGGCTTCAGGTCGATTGCATGGTCAAGGCTTTCGAGGGCCTTTTGTGGCCGGCCGACAAGACGTTCTACTTCTGCGCGCTGGAAGTGACCGGTCCAGTCACCTGGCTCGAGCACACCATACACATCAAGATCATTGAGTGCGCCGTTCAGGTCGTCTGTTTCGCGCTTGGCTTTTGCCCGGCTGAGGTAGAGTTTTGAGAAGTTGCGATCGAGTTGTTCGGCGGCGTCGAAATCGGCCAACGCGCCGTCGTGGTCGCCATGGCGGAGATGAAACCAGGCGCGGTTGTAATAGGCCATGAAGCGTTCCGACTTAGAATTAGCCGGTGTGTTGATGATGCGTGTGCAGGCAGCCTCGCTTGATTTGCGAACGGTAATCGAACAGTCGATTGTGTCGTTGGCCGAGGCGGGCAGAACGAGCGCGAAGGCTATCAGGGCTCCTATCGCCAGCATGATGGTTATTGAGTTGCGCACCTTATCCATTCCCCAGGTCCTTCAGATCTCCTGG
>JAJFHK010000096.1 GCA_021775655.1 Filomicrobium sp.
CGCAAGCTTGTGTTGACGTCTTTGGTCCACACGTCCCTGCTCAACACTGCGCAAGCTTGTGTTGACGTCTTTGGTCCACACGTCCCTGCTCAACACTGCGCAAGCTTGTGTTGACGTCTAAAGTCGTGTGGAGCCCCGCTCTCGCCAACTCCCCGCCGATAGGCCAAACTCGCGGTTGAGATGAATCGCGAGGTGGAGACTGCCATATGAACGGTGCGAACTGTGTCGTCAGGTCGTTGATGGCTGCCGGAATCGACGTGTGTTTTGCCAATCCCGGCACCTCCGAGATGGCGCTCGTTGCGGCGCTCGATCGGACTCCGGGTATGAAATGCATCCTTGGCCTGTTCGAAGGCGTGGTAACAGGCGCGGCAGATGGGTATGCGCGGATGGCGGGGAAGCCTGCCGTCAGCCTACTCCACTGTGGACCGGGCCTCGCTAACGGACTTGCCAACCTGCACAATGCAAGGCGTGCTGGAGTGCCGCTGGTCAACATCGTTGGCGATCATGCCACCTATCACCGTGCGTACTTTCCTCCGCTTGCCGCCGACGCGGAGGCTGCCGCAAGGCCCTTTTCGCATTGGGTGGCAACCGCCACGTCGAGTGGAACGATAGGGCACGACGTGGCGGCATGTATCGAAGCCGCTAATGCGCCGCCAGGTAAAGTAGCAACGTTGATCGTTCCAGCCGACATCGCTTGGACGGACGGGGCGAGCGTTCGGACAATTGCTGCTCCTTCAGCATCCGCTACCGTGCCATCAGACGCCGTCAAGCGTGCGGTTGAAATTCTTAAATCGGGCGAGCCAACGGCACTGATGCTCGGCGGAGCACCCGCACTCGCGGACGGATTGACAGCTGCAGGGAAAATTGCGGCCGCGTCAGGCGTTCGCCTATTCGGGCAGATGTTCAATTCGCGTATTACACGCGGGGGCCACCTGCCGTCGCTCGAACTGGTCCCCTACAACGTTGATCTCGCGCTTGAGAAATTATCTGGGCTAAAGCACATCATTTTGGCTGGTGCCCGCCCGCCCGTGGCGTTCTTTGCCTATCCAGGCAAACCAAGCTCACTTGCCCCTGCCGATTGCCAATTCACTGTTCTAGCCGACGAGAGTGAGAACGGAGTGGCGGCGCTCGAAGCGGTCGCGGAAGAACTTGGCGCCGCAAATAAAAACAAAACCTCACCTCGAAATGCGCCGAAGCCCGCCAAGGGAGCGCTGACACCTGACGGCATTGCCCAATCTATCGGTGCTTTGTTGCCTGAGAGAGCTGTCGTCATCAATGAAGCGCTTACATCGGGGCGCAATCTTTTTGCGATGACAGCCGATGCCGCACCGCACGACTGGCTGGAATTGACCGGAGGCTCGATCGGGATCGGTATTCCGCTGGCAACCGGCGCTGCGGTCGCATGCCCTGATCGGCGCACCATCTGCCTGCAGGCTGATGGCAGCGGCATGTACACGTTGCAGGGTCTTTGGACGCAGGCACGTGAAAACCTGAACGTCACGACTGTCATTTACGCCAACCGCGCGTACGCGATCCTCAAGCAGGAGCTGGAAAGCCTCGGTGTGTCAGAGCCAGGACGCAACGCAACGGACATGATGGACCTTGGCCGTCCCGACCTCGACTGGGTCAGTCTTGCCAAGGGAATGGGCGTTGAAGGTGTCAAGGTGACAAGCGCCAAGCAGTTTAACGATGCATTCGAGGCATCGCTTTCGCGCAATGGGCCATTTCTGATTGAGGCCGTCGTTTAGGGCATGTATCGTCGCGGAGGTTCTTTAATCGCCGCTGCCTTCGTCGCGGACTAGGCGCACGACCACGTCGATGTGCGAAATGCGCATTCCGGCAGGCGGCTCAGGGAGGCCGTCGATTGAAATAGCATCGCTCGGGATATCGAAGAGCTCGCCGTCGGGTTCGATCAAATAGTGATTATGGTTCGACGTATTGGTGTCGAAGTAGGTCTTGTTGGAGTCGATGGCGAGTTCGCGCAGCAGGCCAGCACGGCGGAATTGATGCAGCGTGTTGTAAACTGTGGCCAAGGAAACGTGCTCACCCTCCTCGGTCACCTCGTCATGCAGTCGTTCTGCGGTAATATGACGGTCCTCTCCGCCAAACAGGAGCCCGCCCAGGGCCATGCGCTGGCGCGTTGGGCGCAAACCAGCGTCTCTCAGGATCGTCTCAATCGTCTCGCGGTCGGAATTGTGCATCCGTTCCAAATCTTTTCGCAGATCGAGCTAAAGTCGGTCATTATTGGACAGTAACCAATTGGACGGGCTTTACGCCCCCAGATACCGCCCAATCCAAAGCGCCCGGCGGGCCGGTGTGTGACCGCAGGCGCGATTTGAAGGCTGAACTATAAGAGTTTACCAGCGATTGTGCAACGCGCAGCGCTGCTGCTCAGCAAAGATCTATCTCAACATGCCCTTGACGCTCGAACCGTTTACCTTTTGAACGGTTGGCGAGCGGCGCAATACATTCATTTTTCGCGCTTACGAGTGGACGCATCATGCGCTTC
This sequence comes from Filomicrobium sp., assembly GCA_021775655.1. Classification (GTDB taxonomy): domain Bacteria; phylum Pseudomonadota; class Alphaproteobacteria; order Rhizobiales; family Hyphomicrobiaceae; genus Filomicrobium. The sequence goes on from JAJFHK010000096.1 coordinate 2,510, forward strand.
GCTCCGAATGCGGAATAACAGGACGGGGAACCAGGCGAGGCCCATGGCGGAGCGGCAATCAAGCTATTCTTATGAAGACCTGCTGGCGTGTGGACGCGGCGAGTTGTTTGGACCCGGTAACGCACAGCTGCCGTTGCCGCCGATGCTGATGTTCGACCGCATATCGGTGATCAGCGACGACGGTGGAGCACACCGCAAGGGGCAAGTGGTCGCTGAATTCGCCATCGCCGGAAATCCAGCGGCTGACTGGTTTTTCAAGTGCCATTTCCAAGGCGACCCGGTCATGCCGGGCTGCCTCGGGCTCGATGCCCTGTGGCAGATGACCGGCTTTTTCCTTGGCTGGATGGGTGCGCCCGGCCGCGGACGCGCTCTTGGCGTCGGCGAGGTCAAATTCACCGGCATGGTTGTCCCGAAGGTGCAGAAGATCGAATACATCGTCGATCTGAAACGGGTGATCTTGCGCAAACTCAAGCTTGCCATTGCCGATGGAACGCTGAAAGCTGATGGCGAGGTCATCTACACGGCAACGGATCTGCGGGTGGGGCTGTTTGAGTCCGACGACGCTTAAAGGGTTCTAAGGCTGGCACCCGCGAAATCGGGACAGGCTGGCCAATTGGAAAACGACGGCTGGCACTTGGCTGCCAGAGTGTTAAAACTCCTCATCGCATGGCCGCATGTTGAGTAGGCCAAGGCACCCGACGAACTCTGTTGGCGGCGGGGCCGCGAAACGAAGGGACATTTTGATGAGACGCGTCGTCGTCACCGGCTTGGGCATCGTCTCCTCCATCGGGAACAATACCGAGGAGGTGCTCGCCTCTTTGAAAGAGGGCAAATCCGGGATCACATTTGCCGACACATATGCCGAGATGGGCTTCCGCTGCCAGGTTCACGGAGACCCCAAGCTCGACTGGGGCGATCTGGTACCCAGGAAGCCGAAGCGCTTCATGGGAGACGGTGTCGCCTGGAATTACGTCGCCATGGACCAGGCGATAAAGAATTCTGGCCTTGAGCGCGACGATGTCGTCAACGAACGCACAGGGATCATCGTCGGCTCTGGAGGACCATCGACCCGGGCGATTGTCAGCGCGGCCGACACAACGCGCACCAAAGGCCCGAAGAAAATCGGTCCATTTGAAGTGCCAAAGGCAATGTGCTCTGGCCCATCTGCAGTTCTTGCGACGACCTTTGAAATCAAGGGCGTAAATTATTCGATTTCGTCGGCTTGCTCGACGTCGGCCCACTGTATCGGAAATGCCGCCGAACTGATCGGCTGGGGCAAACAGGACATTATCTTTGCTGGAGGTTGCGAAGAACTTGACTGGTCACTGTCGGTGCTTTTCGACGCGATGGCTGCTATGTCGTCAAAATATAACGAGACGCCACAACGTGCGAGCCGCGCCTTCGATAAGAATCGCGACGGCTTCGTCATTGCTGGAGGTGCCGGAGTTGTGGTTCTGGAAGAACTCGAGCACGCTCTGGCGCGCGGTGCAAGAATCTATGGTGAGATTGTCGGCTACGGCGCAACGTCGGATGGATTTGACATGGTCGCCCCGTCTGGCGAGGGGGCATTGCGCTGCATGAAGGTCGCGATGCAGGGCCTCGACGGCGAAGGCATCGGCGGCAAAATCGACTACATCAATCCCCACGCGACTGCGACGCCCGTCGGCGATCAACGCGAGATGGAAGCGGTGCGCGAACTGTTCGGCAATGAAGTCCCATATATTTCGGCAACGAAATCGCTGACAGGGCATTCGCTTGGCGCCATCGGCGTACAGGAGTCGATTTTCTCGCTGCTGATGATGAACAACGACTTCATTTGCGAAAGTGCTAATATTGAGGAGTTGGATCCGGAATTCGAGGGTCTACCGATCGTTCGGGAACGAATGGTTGGTGTTTCACTTA
>JAJFHK010000097.1 GCA_021775655.1 Filomicrobium sp.
CCATCGCACTGAAGAATGCGGTCAGATAACTCCACACCGGAATATCAGTTCTTCCCATCCACAGCGAAAAGAAGACGACGGGCGCCAGGAACATTGATGCCGTTCCGGAGACAGCCACGGCGCCGAACAGGTCTTTCGAACCGAAGAAGACCATCAGCAATCCGCCAATCATGAAGACCACCATGGCGATGCGCCCATTGGCGACATTCGGCTCCCCCAGGCGCATATCGACAACGGCGAGTTTGGCCGTGGAAGAGAATGTCGAGTCGAGTGTCGACATACAGGAGACAACAAGCGCGACGTTGAAAAGAACCATCGGCCAATCACCGATCAGCCTTGCCAGGGTCGGCACAAACGTTTCACCGTCAATCTTATTGAGGCCGGCCCAGACACCCAACAGACCGAATGCCAGGATGCAAAGTATCGAAATCCAGGCAGCGTGGTAAAAGCTCGCCATGGTAGTCTTCCGGTCCGCGATGAAACCGCGGTCCATCATGACGGGATCGTGGAGTGGGTAACTCCATACTTGCAGTAGTGCTACAGCGAGCAAGACCCAGCCGGGGTTTGCCGCCTCAGGTGACGTCGACATCATCGTTGGGACATTGAACGAGCCGCTGCCGATTGCCACGGCCAACAAGGCGCCAAGGACGATGAGGAATAGCGACATTTGGATAGCATCGGTTCGAATGGATGCGTTCAAACCGCCGAGAAGCGAATAACCAAGCGTTGCGGCACCTACCAAAATGATAGAGGCGCAGTACTGGGCGCTGCCATCCATTCCAAAAATGAGTCCGATGACGAGCAGGTTTGCAAAAACCTCAGATAGCAAGCGAACGCCAACCACGAAGTTGTAGCTGGTGGTTCCGGCGAGGCCGAAACGGTGGAAGAGAAAGTCCTGGACGCTGCCAAATCCGTGCCGGAAGCGCAGACTCGATATGATTGCTGCGCCAGTGAGGAACGATAGATAGTAGGCGGCATAGGCGAGTGCACCAGCAAGGCCGTAGAAATACCCGAGGATCGCGGCATTCATGATCGAGCGCGCAAAGATCCAGGTCGTCACTTGCGAAAAGGTCAGTGTGAAGACGCCGGGGGCGCTGCCGGACGCATCGTGGCCCTGGTAGAACGACTCTGACGAAAGTGCGCGGGGCGAATATCGCAAACTGATAAGGGCAACTGCGGCGGTAACGAGTGCCAGGGTGACGACGGGGTCGATCATAGGTAACTCCAGGATATACCGCGCGGGACGGAGCATCTAACAACTACAATTGGGTTCTGGCTATGGACCTTTTGAGCGGCTGACGAAGAAGTTATCTTCAGTGATGTTTTGTCAGAGGTTCATGGGTAATTATTTGCTGCAAATTTGAATGCGGCAAGTGGGTTGCCGCTAGCGCTGCGTTCTGCTTGAGGAAGGACGTCGAGGCTGGGCCACATTCCTGTCAGCAGTGCATCGGCGTAGGGATTGGCATGTCCAGATTTCTTGAGGTCGTCTCCCGCTGAAGCAGCGTCGTAATTGAGGCGTCGGGTGCAAAATTCCAGTTTATCCGTTTCTGAACCGGACTGGATCAGCCCATACCAGCCATCCGGTGTTCCGTCATTTGCCGGCATGCCGATGACGCCGGGATTGAACCATATGCGCTCATCGATTTGTTGGATGAATGGGATGCCGCAGTGACCGGCGATGATTATTTCCACTGCCGCCGTGTTTAACTCTGCCGACTTTTCCTCAATGGGCGTGGACGCGAAAATAAAGCGGCTAATTTCGCTGACGCCGCCGTGAACAACGCGGGCCGTACGGCCCCCTAGATCGAAAGCCAATGACCCAGGCAGGCCTGCCATCCATGTTCGCAGTTCTTCGCGGATGATCCGATTGGCGAATGTATACCAACTCCGTGAAAGCATGTCGCAAGTTGTGCCATCGCCGAAGCCGCAGCCGCAGTCGTCGGCCCTTTCACTGAGTTGTTCCTCGCAATTTCCCTTGATGACGTGGCAACCCCAATCGCGGATCAGCTCGGCGGTTTCATTTGGATGGGCGCAGTAGGCGACAATATCGCCGGTACAAATGACACGGCTGGGCGGGATCGCTAGCCGCTCGGATTCACACCTGATGGCTTCGGTCGCCTGCAAATTCGAATATGGCCCGCCGAAACAAAGAATTGGCCCTGAACTGTCAATTGCAATTTTCACAGTCTCGCTTGCCACTCCAGCGCGTCCTCCAGGCGATCGTTGCCCCAAAACATTTCGGAGTCACTGGTAACGAAACTGGGGGCTCCGAACAAACCCAATTGTTGTGCTCTATCAACTTGCGACTTCAGGGCCTGTTTGGTTTTGGCTTCTGCGGATTTGGCCATTATGTCCTCTGCTGGAAAGTCTTGGCGCATGAGAATATCGGTTAAGACCCGGTCATCATCGATGGGCAGGAGCCAAGCGAACTGGGCGTCAAATATGCCCTGCGAAAACATTGCTCGGGGCTCCGCGTCAGGCAGACACAGAGCGATGCGGGCTGCCTTCAACGAATTTTGCGGAAACGGATTGGGTTTGCGCATTGGGGGCAGGTCCAGTTTCGCGCAAATGCGTTCCAGATCGCGCCACATGTACCGACCCTTTTCGGGTTGCAAATTGAACGGCGACGTATTCCAGCCGAAGCCTTTGAATATCGGTCCAAGTAGGAATGGCTGCCAACTGACCTCGACTCCGTAGCTGATCGCTTTTTCGTTAATGCGCATCGCTGCGGGATAGGAATACGTGCTGGCGAATTCATACCAGAACTGGAGTACGGGCATTGTTTTCGTCTCCCGCCCGGTCACGCTACAGGAGCTGGAAATAGGATCTGCGTGACGACGGCTTTGGCCAGGAAATAGATTACGACGAACTGGGCTGCGGCGACCAGTGTACCGATGAATTGCGCAGGAGGCGGAGCTGTCTTGATCGGCCCTTCGCGCGGCTTCAGAATTGGGATTAAGCGCTGCAAGGTCAACCCGATCATACCGAATAGAATCCCGATGCCGACAGTCCCAAGCACAAAGTAGACAAGCGTCTGCCACGACAGGAACGCGGCACCCGGAGTGGTCCAGAATAACCAGACGCCGACGCCCACCCAAAGGATGGTTGCAAAATAGCCGGGAAATTCTTCTGGGCGGTTGGAGAGTTTCATGGATCCGTTGAATGAATGGGTTTCAGGTTTTAGGTTTGCGGGTTGTCCAAGGCCAGGGCGGTTTGTAAGGCAGTTCGTACCCGGCAACGGGCAGCATACCCTTGCAGCACCGTGTTGGTTGGCATGATACCGAATTTTTCGATGACGTGGACGCTTGATCCAATCAGGACATCGGCGGCTGTGAATCGATCGCCCATGATCCAGGTGCGATTGCTCAGTGCGCCTTCGAGTACCGACATCATCAATTGGAAACTGCCATGGCCGTAGCTTTCTTTTTTTGGTGGCACGCTCATGAATTTTTCGACCATTGCCGGTTCGATGACCGCGTTGGTGTACATCAGCCATTGGATGAATTCATATCGCTTCGGGTCATCGGCGGGGACGGTGAGACCGGCATCAGGGTGTTTGTCTGCCAGATAGAGACAAATGGCACCTGAGTCCCAGAGCTTGACTTCACCGTCGCTGATGGCTGGCACCTTGCCCATTGGAGACGCGGCACGGAATCCGGGGTCATCCTTGTTGTCGCCGGTGCGGATGTCGACGTGGATGCGCTCGTATGGCTGGCCAATTTCTTCCAGCATCCAGACGATCCGGAAAGCGCGTGTCTGTTCGCACCAATAGAGTTTCATGGACTGTGAACCCTCAAATGAAGAATCCTCTCCCACTGCTTTCCGGGAGTCTCTCGGTTATTTATAGGATGTTGCGGGCGGTGGCGAGGCAGGTCTCGAAGGCGGTGAGATCGGTTAACTCGTGGCCGGGCTTTACCGTTGCCGTAAACAGTTTCGCGCCCGAAGCGGTTATAGCGCAGTCGATCATGAGATTCTCAGCAAGCCCGAAATCTTCGATCTCTGTTTCGGGAAAGTCGCCGTCGCAGGGGATTGGTCGTGTACTTTCGCGATAGGCGCGGGAGCGCTGGGCGAGAGGTGCGGCGGTATTCGAATAGCCGAGCACCGGACGGCCAAGTGCGCGCATGAAGCCGATCTCGTAGGCCGTGCCTGGGTCCATACTGACCGAGCGGAATGGTGTGCAGTTGGCGATTAGTGATTCGCACGAGCGCATCAGATCTTCGTTGTTGGCGGCAATGGCTGCGGCAAGTTGCTCAGGTTGTAGATCACTGGCATTCTTGATTTCGGCGTCGAGCGGGAATACACCTTCGAAGCCGCACTTTGCGCACAGCGCCTTCTTTTGTGCCGCGAACGCTTTGGCGTCCGGCAGGAATACGTCCGGACCGGCAAGATAGATGCGGGGGCGGTTTGGCATTGGTGGCCGTCGCAATGATCGACTACATGAGGGCGCGCATGAAAGGCCAATCCCAGATCGGCCCCAAGAGCTGGCCGATGGCTGCAGCGCCGCCAATAATAAGAGACAGATAGGCGATGAAAGTCGTGCGCCCCTGGCGCTGCCCCATGCGATAAATGATGTCGTTTTGTTCGGCCAGTTTGGCGGCGATGCGCTCGGCGATCAATTCGGCGGCGGCGGCGTTGGCTTCTATCGTTGAGTTCGACAGTTGCTTTTCATGCTGTTGGCGTAGAAATCTATCATGGTGGCTGTCGGCGGGCATGGGGCTTTCTCCGGCGGAAAGAGGGCGGGAGCAACATACCGGCAAAGAGAACGCGGCAGGATTGGGGCGGAGGTCAAGTGCAACGGGGAGACTAGGCGCTTTATGCAGCCCCTCACCCTCCGCGCGCTTCACGCGCTTCGACCTCTCCCCGCACGCGGGGAGAGGTGCA
>JAJFHK010000098.1 GCA_021775655.1 Filomicrobium sp.
GATCCCAACGGCGTCGACATTAGGCGAAGACCACAATGGATCGAGGTGGAAATAAACGTCTCCTGTCCCGTCTTGCGGCTGATGACCGAAGTACTCCGTCCAGTCGGCGGCATAGGAGACCTTGGTCGCGGTGCCGAGGATAAACTTGACGTCGGTGGCGAGTTGGCGAAGCGCCGTAACGAATGGATAGCTTGCCGCACCGTCGCGCACCCAAGTCAGCCCACGCAATTCCGTTCCTAGCAAGAATGCGTCGACCCCACCGGCGGTGGCCGCCAGATGCGCCTGGTGCAGAACCATGCGCCGATAACTCCATTCTGCCGGGCCGGTATAAGTGACCGTATCGCCATCAACTGCGAAATCGTTTCGTGATGCTGTGCCGACAAATGATGCGACCTGCGCACCAGCTGCCGCCGTCTTGTCTGGACTACCCGGCTCACCGGGTGCGGGGTTGCAGGTAATTCGACCGCGCCAAGGGTAGACTGCCTGACTGGCGGCGCCATAGGGATCGGGAAGCGTGTTGTTGGCCGGTACATCCATCAGAATGAAGGGCGTTATCGTCACCTTCAAACCGTGGGATTTCAGATCGCGGATCGCATCGATGACGCTTTGATCCGACGGTGTTCCACCATATGCCGGCCTGCCTAGCCTTTCGCTGACGAGATGCGCGCCTGCGCGACCGACACCTCCTGCTCGCCAAGTTTGCGGCTCCGTAGATTTAGATTCGACTTCAACGCCTGGACGTATCAAACAATTTCCCGCTCTGAGATCAGTGCCAAACCAGCTGACCACGAGTGAAACATTGTTGACGTTGGGTAGCTCTTCCTCAAGTTGGTTGATTGCGACATTCCAATCGCTTCCGCCTTGCCCGGTGTGAACGTTTTCAGCAAGCGAGCCTCCAATTCCAAATTTGAGGTTGACCGGTTCTGGCGCATAGACGAACTCGCCGGAGCCGGGAATAAGCACAATGCTGCGCACGGACTCATTGAAGTTGTCGACGGCGCGATGGACTTCGAATGAAAACTGCGGAATGCGGTTGCCGAATTCTGCTAGAGAAAGCCGCTCGAAGACGATGTAGGCGACCCCGCGATAGGCTGGAACAGCGCCCGCCCCTTCGTGTGCTTCGATGAGCTGATCAGGGGCGTGGTTCTCTCGCCCTTTGCGCAGCCTATGCACATAGCCAGTCAAATCCAGTTCGGCGCCGTCGGCCCAAACACGGCCAAGTCCCGTAATCTCCCCCTCACATATCGCGATCGCGACGTTTGCGTAGTATCGGTATTCGATCCTCTCTATGGCCGGGGCGCTGCTAGCCCCACCGAGCCCTTTGCCGCTTCCGCCGCCCTCGGTCGAGCGGACGACCTCTTCTTCAAAATCCGTCGCCCAAATCACTTGGCCACCAAGGCGTACGCGACCAAAGATGCGCGGGATCGCGGCACCTTCGGAAGAGGCGGTCACGTGAAGGTCGTGCAGGCGCGGGCCCTCGACTGTTCGCGTCTCACCGGATGTTCCAAACAGTGCCTGATCGACGTACGAGCCAGCCAGCGCACCCACCTGAGCACCAATTGCTGCTCCTGAGATCGTCGCGCCAAGAACGCTAATGCCGGTGGGTAATAACGTGCTGCCGACTGCGGCACCGGCGACCGATAGAGCCAGTGTCGCCATCAGTTGGTCACTCCTGGAAACCTAAATGCGCCTGCAATGCGCCGCCGCCACCAATGCGTCATCGCCACTTCACACACAGGCGCACCTTCAATGGCGTGAATAAACCTATCTGGCGCCGAGACGATCCCGCAGTGCTTTGCAGGAAGTCGCTCGCGGTAACGAAAAATAACGACATTCCCCGGTGTCACCTGCTCAGGTTTGACCTCAACGAAGTGCCGGCGCGCTGCCGTCAACAAAGTCTCCTCGCCAGTTGCCGACCAATCGCGCGTGTAGGCGGTCATGCGTTCGGGCTCGAATTGATAGAGTTCGCGCCACACACCTCTCACCAAGCCGAGGCAGTCGACACCCACGCCGCGCGCACTTGCCTGATGGTGGTATGGCGTTCCGAGCCAGCTTCGCGCGGCCCTCACTACTTGGCCGCCCGAGCGACGCACGGCAAGTTCCGTTATGTTGCGCATTGGGAAGTGACCTTCTCGATCTTGCAGTCTTGGCTTCGCAGCTACCGCCTAGTGCCCGGACGCGTTGCGTGGGAGGCAATGAAGTCGTTGCCGGGAATGTGTGGAAAGCCGCGAAAACGCACGGCGTTGTCAAATTTCGACCGACAAGCCGCAAAGGTCTTGTCGCATCCAGCTTGTACATTGAACGTCGATCCAGCTGTAACGGGCTCGCGAACCGGCTCCCAACATTCGATGGTGACCAATCCATCCCTCTTAGTGTGCGCTTTCACTTCGAGCTTCTGACCAACCGCGGGTCCGCTGGTGAGTTCCAATAGTCCTCGACTGAAGAAATCATTGGCGAACGAGTTGATCCCGGATGCTCGAAATTTTCGCGAGGTGAAGAATTCGACAGTTGTGCCGCTACCCCGATAAGCTGCGAGATTCAAATTGATCTGGCACCGGCTGTCACCGAGATCTGCATCGCAGGTGTACTGGTACAGCCGGCCCTTAGGTTGCTGAAGGTAGTGAGCAAGCCCGCGCACCTCAGCCCTGAAAACCGTTCCGGCCCGGCTTACTTCGCCAAGACTTCCCGTCCGCAATAGGATGCGGTTTTCGGGCTCCGACCAGTCAACGCGAAAGATCTCGATAGCTGCGTCGTCGTAGAATCCAGCGGCAAGGTCG
>JAJFHK010000099.1 GCA_021775655.1 Filomicrobium sp.
TGTGGTCGGTCCAGAATTGAAGCTGCATCAGTGCGGTTTGCCGAAAAAAATGGCGCTTGAGTTGTTCAAGCCGTTCATCTACGCGCGACTGCAAGTGCTCGGACAAGCAGCCACCGTTAAGCAAGCAAAGAAGCTCGTCGAAAAAGAGAAGCCGGAAGTTTGGGATGTCCTCGACGAGGTAATCCGCGAACACCCGGTGATGCTGAACCGCGCGCCGACTTTGCACCGATTGGGCATTCAAGCATTCGAGCCGATGTTGATCGAGGGTAAGGCAATCCAGCTTCACCCGCTGGTTTGTGCCGCGTTTAATGCCGACTTCGACGGCGACCAGATGGCCGTTCACGTGCCGCTGTCGTTAGAAGCGCAACTAGAAGCGCGCGTCTTGATGATGTCGACCAACAACATCCTGCATCCGGCCAACGGCCAGCCGATTATCGTGCCGTCGCAAGATATCGTTCTTGGCCTCTATTACCTGTCGCTGATCGCCGACAATGAGCCCGGCGAAGGTATGCTGCTCGGCTCGGCCAGTGAAGTGCATCACGCAATCGAGTCGGACGTGGTTACGCTTCATGCCAAGGTTAAAGGGCGTTGGATTACGAAGGATGAAGACGGCAACGACGTCGTAGAAATCCATGACACGACACCGGGCCGGATTCTCCTCGGCGATCTGTTGCCGCGGATGCCGGGGATCAAGTTCGATCTGGTCAATCAGCTTCTAACTAAGAAGAACATCTCCAAAATGATCGATGCTGTCTATCGTGGCTGCGGTCAAAAGGAGACCGTGATCTTCTGCGACCGAACCATGGCGCTTGGATTCCATCACGCGTTCAAGGCCGGTATCTCGTTTGGCAAAGACGACATGCTCATCCCGGATTCCAAGGCCAAGATCATGTCGGAGACCGAGGATCTCGTGCGCGAGTTCGAGCAGCAGTACAACGACGGACTGATCACGCAGCTTGAGAAGTATAACAAGGTCGTCGATGCTTGGTCGAAGTGCACGGATCGGATCGCCAAAGAGATGATGGAACGCATCTCAGCTGTCGAGCATCTCGACAGTGGGCGACAGAAGCCGATCAACTCGATCTACATGATGAGCCATTCGGGTGCGCGTGGTTCGCCTACGCAAATGCGTCAGTTGGCAGCCATGCGTGGCCTTATGACCAAGCCCTCGGGCGAAATCATCGAGACACCGATCAAGGCGAACTTCAAAGAAGGACTGTCGGTCCTTGAGTACTTCAACTCGACCCACGGGGCGCGTAAGGGTCTTGCTGATACCGCGCTGAAGACAGCCAACTCTGGCTATTTGACCCGTCGTCTTGTTGACGTTGCTCAGGATTCGATCATTTCGGAACCCGATTGCGGAACCGATGATGGTATCTCCATCCAGGCTGTCGTCGATTCCGGTCAGGTGATCGTGCCGCTGTCGCAGCGTGCGCTGGGCCGCACCGCAGCTGAGGACATTATCAGCCCGGAATCCGGCGAAGTCATCATTGAGAAGAACGAGTTGATCGAGGAGCGGCAGGCCGAACTCATCGCCGAATCGGAGATCCAGGAACTTAAGATTCGGTCGGTTCTGACCTGCGAAACGGAAACCGGTGTTTGTGCGGCGTGCTATGGCCGCGATCTTGCTCGCGGTACGCCGGTCAATATCGGCGAAGCCGTCGGCGTCATTGCAGCGCAGTCGATTGGCGAACCGGGAACGCAGCTCACAATGCGTACATTCCACATTGGTGGAACGGCGCAGGTTGTCGACACTTCGTTCATCGAATCGAACTTCAACGGTACGGTTCGTGTGCGCAATCGCAATGTCGTCAAGGACAGCCAAGGTAAGGTTGTCGCTATGAGCCGTAACGTACAGCTTGTCATTGAGGACCAGACGGGGAAGGAACTAGCGGTTCACAAGATCCCGTACGGTGCGCGGTTGCTTGTTGATGAAGGTGACACTGTGAAGCGCGGTACACGTATGGCGCAGTGGGATCCTTATACGCGTCCAATCCTCACCGAGGTCAATGGTGTTGTTGGCTTCGAAGACGTTGTCGATGGGGCATCGGTGCGCGAGCAGACCGACGAAGTGAAGGGTACGACCAATCGTGTTGTCATCGACTGGCGGGCGAGCCCGCGCGGAGCTGAGTTGAAGCCGGCGATCGTCGTCAACGACTCCAAGGGCAAACCGATCACGGTCGATCGTGGCGGCGACGCCCGCTACCTCCTCTCGGTGGACGCCATTCTCTCGGTGGAACCGGGCACAAAGGTGAAAGCTGGTGACGTGCTGGCGCGTAGCCCGACGGCTTCCGCCAAATCCGGTGACATTACAGGTGGTCTGCCGCGCGTTGCGGAATTGTTCGAAGCCCGGCGTCCAAAGGATCACGCAATCATTTCGGAAGCCTCCGGTACCGTTGAGTTCGGCAAGGACTACAAGAATAAACAGCGTATCATCGTCCGGCCGGACAACGAAGAAGATGATGCGGTCGAATATCTCATTCCGCGCGGAAAGACGCTTGCCGTGCAAAATGGCGACCGTATTGAGCGTGGCGACTACGTCTATGACGGGCACCCGGCGCCGCACGACATTCTTGCAATCAAGGGCGTTGAGGAGCTTGCAAATTACCTGATCAATGAGATCCAGGACGTCTACCGTCTGCAAGGCGTGACCATCAACGACAAGCATATTGAGGTGATCGTCCGCCAGATGCTGCAGAAGGTGGAAATTACTGATGCTGGCGAGACGGACATGATCAAGGGAGAGCAACTCGATCGTAGCGAATACGAAGAGCGCAATCTGATTGCCGAAAAGGAGGGTTTGCGTCCAGCTGGCGCCATCCCAGTCCTGCTCGGGATCACGAAAGCATCGCTGCAGACCCGTTCGTTCATTTCGGCAGCTTCCTTCCAGGAGACAACGAGGGTGCTGACGGAAGCTTCGGTCAACGGGAAGGTCGATACGCTCGATGGTCTGAAGGAAAATGTGATCGTTGGCCGCCTTATTCCTGCGGGTACGGGCGGGATGCTGCGGCGTTTGCGTCGTATCGCCAACAAGCGCGATGTCCTGATTGCCAAGGAGCAAGCCAAAGCGAACCCCAGCCCGGCAATTGAAACCACCGGCGAGGAAGCGGCCGAGTAGGTTTTTCTCTTTGAAACGGTGAAACAGGAACGGCTGCCAACACGGTGGCCGTTCTTGTTTTTGGCGGTGGTCGGTGCGGCGGTTTGACAGATGCGACTCTGGGAGTCCGGAATCGGCGCGTATGGACGAAAATATTTCGGATTTTTGACGTGTGCGCTGTTGACCGCCTAATCCCCAACGATTATACGAACGACACTCTCACGTCAGGCTGTAGCTGGCGCCGTTATCGTTGGCGCAATGAGGCTTTTTTCAAACGGCCTCGCTAAACGCTGGCGTTAAGTTAAGCAGAGGACAATTCGCATGCCATGATCCTCGGTTCAATCGAACCTAGGATCCTATGGCGTTTCGCGCTGGACCCGTTCTTCGAGGGGGCTCGGCGCTTGGGTTATGGCGTTTTTCGTGATCGACGCCGCAGGATGAGGCCGAATGCCTACGATTCAACAGCTCATACGCAAACCGCGTACGCGGAAAGTCGTTCGCGGCAAGTCGCGGCACATGGAATCGTGCCCGCAGAAGCGCGGCGTCTGTACGCGCGTCTATACAACGACACCAAAGAAGCCGAACTCGGCTTTGCGTAAGGTGGCCAAGATCAGATTGACCAACGGCTATGAGGTCATTGGTTACATCCCAGGTGAGGGCCACAACCTGCAGGAACACTCCGTCGTGCTTATCCGCGGCGGACGTGTCAAAGACCTTCCCGGCGTGCGGTATCACATCGTTCGCGGTGTGCTGGATACGCAGGGCGTCGCGGACCGTAAGCAGCGACGTTCGAAATACGGTGCCAAGCGGCC
>JAJFHK010000100.1 GCA_021775655.1 Filomicrobium sp.
CGGCGACGAGAACGTTCGACACCGAGAAGAACGAAAGCGGCGAACCCTCGACGAAGAGAAGGAAGACGCTCCGACCGCTCGCCGCGGCGCACCCGCGGTTGATGTCGAGCAGTTCTACATCATGGACCGCGACATGCGTCACGGCCGGGCCGCCGAGCGCCGGACGCATGAACCCACCACCCGCCGGACAGTCCGCGCCGTAGTCTCGCGCGGTGAAGTGAGCGAACTCGAGACGGCTACGGCCATCCGCCAGTTCGCGCTAATCGCTCAGATCAAGAAGCACGTCGACAGAGAAACCCCGATTCGCTTTCTGATAGCCGAATGCGAATCGCCGGCAACGGTCATGATCGCCGTACTGCTTGCCCGACTCTTCGATGTCGCCGACATCGTCGACATTTCCCCGTTGTTCGAAACGCCAGATGGACTTGAGCGCGGCGCTCGGTTGATGGAAGACCTATTGGAAGAGGAAACTTACCGCGACTACGTGCGCGGTCGCGGGCGCATGTCCATTCAGACGGGTTTTTCTGATGCCGGCCGTTTCATCGGACAAGTAGCCGCGACGCTGGAGATTGAGCGCCTTCACTTGTCGATTGTCGAAGCGGTTCATAAGGCCGGCCTCAAAGATATTGAGACGTTGATTTTCTCGACACATGGCGAGTCGATGGGCCGCGGCGCGCATCCAGGAAATCTCAGGACGCGTCTCTCCTACGTCCTCCCACACGAAGTGCGTCGCAGATTCAAGAAGCATGAACAGGTACTGAAACATGAAACGAGCTTCCAGGGCGGCGACGGTTACATGTTCTTCTCGGACACAACTCTGACCACGGAGACCGTTGCAACCGTAATTCGTGACGCTTTCGAAATCGACGAACGCGAAGACCCGTTCTATGCAGACGAGAACTTGGCGTTAGATTTTTTCTTGCGTCTGCGTGCCTATCAGCAGAACCTGTTTAGCCACCCCGGATACCGGGCGATGCTTGGCGCCTTCGGTCCAAACCTGCTGTTCAAGACAGGTTCGCGCGCGGTCAAGCGCCAATCTGATGTTGTCACTGCCGTTGACCGCGGCGATCCCTCGCGCATGCGCGCCATCCCCAACAATGCGATCCTTCAGCAATTCGGCTACGTGGCAAACGTCGTCGCTGGCCTCGGCTATGCCACGGGCTATGATCGCGAACGCTTTGTTGCCCTCGCCAAGCAGTCACCCCGCTTGATTGATATTCTGGAAATGGTGGCGCGCGGCAAGCAACTCTCCAGCCTCAACGCTGTCGGCGCCAATGCCTATGTATTTGACGCAGGCTTCTGGGCGTCGCGTGCATCTTGGGGACGTGAGCAAAAATTCGAGCCTGCCTTCCGCCAGTTGTCGCGGGCGCTATTAACCGACGTGCGGGCCAGCGAAATCAACCGCCTTGAGCATCACATGCGTATCGATGCAATCGATCTTCATGCGATCCTCGAAGGACTTGGGTTGGAAGGCGGCAAGATCCCTGACGACACGCGCCTCGAAGTCGATCTACTACAGGCGGTCCGACTTGCGCTGATCATGCACGTCTACATACTAGCAGCACAACTGCCACGGTTCGCACCGCGCAACGACATGTCCTATGAGCGCGTTCTGAAGCTGGCTATCGGCCTTGATATCCCAGAAGTCGTAGACTTCATGCGACAAGCTTTCCCGTATCGCTCTGCTGGAACGATCAGTGGCGAGGATTATGAGGAAAAGGCGACCTACCTGCCGCACGGCATTGACGAGTACGGCCGCCTCGAACGCGAGTTGCTGGCTCCGATGCAGGAGAGCTACGAGTTGATTCGGGAAATCGGCACGGGTATCTCCCACCACTTCGGAGCGTTCGGGTAGCGTAAGCTATTGGTGCCAACTGTTTTTGATTGCCCGCGTTAGTGCGAGGACTCGCCTTAGCCTGCGTGCGTCTTCCCCGTTGAGCGCTATGCAGCAACAGCAGAATAACGGTCGTTGCGCCAGTTCAAGAACGAACCGGTATCGGCGCGCTCTTGGATTGCTTTGGGGTCTATCGTTCATGCCGGGAACCGTCACCGACCACGCCGCACAAGTCAATGACGGTGATCAAGTCGACAAATTCTAATTACGTTACGCCGGCAAATCTGCTTTGCGCAGCATAAAGACTTCGCCGTTGCTCATTTCCGTGTCGAGCCATTGAAACGAGGTTTGCGGAAATTCGGATTCGAGCAAGCCTCGCCCTTGGCCAATTTCGACAATCAAAGTGCCATCTTCGGTAAGGTGCCGTCCGGCTGAAGCAAGGATCCGCCGGACAAGATTGAGTCCGTCTGACCCGCCGGCATGTGCCAACGCCGGTTCTGCAGCATACTCTGGTGGGAATGCAGCGACCGATTCGTCAGTTACATATGGCGGGTTCGAAATGATAAGATCAAAGCGCTCGCCAGTTAGCCCGTCGAATAGGTTCGACTGGACAAGGCCGACCTGATCTTCAAGTCCGTAGTCCGCAACGTTTTCCCGCGCCAACTCCAATGCATCCGTGGAAATATCAGCGCCGACGATCTGCGCGTCAGCAAACAGGTGCGCTAGGACAATGGCAAGGCATCCCGATCCGGTGCAAAGATCAAGCACGCGGGCAACTCTTT